>JAFAMT010000361.1 GCA_019233085.1 Herbaspirillum sp. | reverse complement strand
CGTCATGTTCGGCAAGCACCCCAGTGGCCTGGACCAGGGTGAAGCCGCCATCGCGGTCGCCCTGATCCGCGCCCCCAACGCCAGCCCGCGCCGCGTAGCCGAGCGCGCCTGCGCCATCCTCAAGGAACAGGGCGCCGCCGAACAATGTAATGGCATGGATGGCCGCACCGAACTGGTCCTGGCACGTGCCGCCGCCAAACGCGACCTGCCGGGCGCCAGCGATGCACCGCAACTGGCCCCCCACCTGGCGCGCAAGCTCTTGAACATCCCCGGCCAGCAAGTGCGCTCCACGCTGGACGCGCCCCTGCAGCGCTTCGCCTCGCAAGCCCTGCGCCATCAACTGGCCGGCCTGGCCGAACGCAACATCGAGGATGGCGCCGTCATCGTCATCGACAACGCCACGGGTGACGTCCTGGCCTGGGTCGGTTCCAGTGGCAGCCTGTCGGCGGCCGCCAACGTCGATGGCGTGGTGGCGCAGCGCCAGGCTGGCTCCACCCTCAAGCCCTTCCTCTACGAACTGGCGATCGAGAAGAAGTGGCTGACCGCTGCATCCCTGCTGGACGATTCGCCGGTCAATCTGGCCACCTCAGCCGGTCTCTACATCCCGCAGAACTACGACAAGCAATACAAGGGACTGGTCAGTCTGCGTACCGCACTGGGCTCGTCGCTGAACATCCCGGCCGTGCGCACGCTGGTGATGGTGACGCCCGAGCGCTTCTTCCGCCGCTTGCAGGCACTGGGGTTCAATCTGCGCGAGAGTGGCGACTACTACGGCTACAGCCTCGCCCTGGGCAGCGCCGACGTGACGCTGGCCAATCTCGCCAATGCCTATCGCGCATTGGCCAACCAGGGCCGCTACGCTCCCTTGCGCACGCGACTGGATGACGCCCGCACCGCACCGCGCCCGGTACCGGTGATGGACGCCAATGCCGCCTACATCATCGGCGACATCCTCTCCGACCGCAGCGCCCGCGCCCGCACCTTCGGCCTGGAGAACGCGCTGTCCACCCGCATCTGGACCGCCGTCAAGACCGGCACCTCCAAGGACATGCGCGACAACTGGTGCGTCGGCTATTCCTCGCGTTACACCGTTGGCGTGTGGGTCGGCAATGCCTCCGGTGCCCCGATGTGGGATGTGTCGGGCGTGACCGGCGCGGCCCCGGTGTGGCAGGAGGTGATGCAGTACCTGCATGAACGCGGCCGCGGCGGCAGTCGGGATGCCCGCAGTAGCCCGCCGCAGAAGCCGGCCGGCGTACAGGCCCAGGCGATACGTTATGAACAGGACGTGGAGGCGGCCCGCACCGAATACTTCCTGCCCGGCACGGCGCAGTCCGAGATCCGCATCGCGCACGCGCGCGAAATCCGTCCGGCCATCACCTATCCGACCGCCGGCATGCTGGTGGCGCTGGACCCGGATATCCCACCGGCACGCCAGCGCATCCGCTTCCGCGCCCAGGGTGCGCCGGCAGGAAGCCGCTGGGTGCTGGACGGCAAGCGCATGCCGGAGTCGGTCATGCAGGCAGGGCGGGTCAAGGCGCAGAAGGTGGCTGCTTCATCGCAGCAGAGCGATGTGGAAGAACTCGGTTTCGACTGGATGCCCTGGCCGGGCCGGCATGTGCTGGCCTTGCAGGACGCGTCGGGCAAGGAGCTCGATAGTCTGCGATTTGAGGTGAGGGGAGCGGTGGAACGGACGAAGAACGATCTGTTGTCTAAATAAAAAATTTCTTAAATGTAATTATGCGGCCTGGTCGGTGCAGTTTGAGCAGGGAAGACCACTACTTCTCATCTTGGCTATCGTGATAAGTTGCGAACTCTGCGATCGCCTGAGGCTTAACTGAATAATAAGTTTGTGCGTAAGTTCACTTATTTAGAATCGACGCTAAAGTAGCAAATAGGCGATACTAGTCTCCGTAGACGGGTAATCGTCGATCACTAAAATTATTAAGGGGGTTTTCATGAAATATGTTGGCCACACCATCAGACAATTGCTTCGGCGGCTAGCCTTCTAGAACGCAAAGCATTCCTTATTGCGGGTTCACCTGATAACAGGGCGTGTCCGAATTTTTGTGTAAACGGGATTTCGTTTAATTCGTAGAGATACGTTCGCCGAACTGGATAGTAAACCGAGTCAGTGCAGCTTTCCAATCCCTGATGGGCAGCGTCCACTTTTTACTGATGTTGCGCAGGGCCAGGAAGAAGAGTTTAACCAGCGCCTCGTCGCTGGGGAACGAGCCCCGGTTCTTGGTCAGCTTGCGCAAACTCATGTTGACCGACTCGATAGCATTGGTCGTGTAGATGACCTTGCGAATTTCCGGCGGATAGTCGAAGAACGGAATCAAGCGAGACCAGTTACGCCGCCAGGACTGGCCGATAGGTAGATACTCCGCATCCCATTTTTCTTCAAATTCGCCGAGTCGAAGTTCTGCCTCTTCGGCGGTGGCCGACTGGTAAATTAATCGTAGGTCTGCAGCGACTTCCGGGCGCCGTTTCCACGAGACGTAATTCAGACTGTATCGAACCATGTGGACGATGCACAATTGCACCGTGGTCTTCGGGAACACGGCTTCGATGGCATCCGGGAAGCCCTTCAAACCGTCAACGCAAGCGATGAAGATATCTTGCACGCCACGATTGCGAAGCTCGGTGACGACCTGGAGCCAGAATTTGGCCCCCTCCGTTTGCGCCAGCCACAGCCCCAGCACTTCCTTCTCTCCGTCCATGGTGATGCCGATAGCCAGGTAGACGGCTTTTACCCGAACCGTTCCCTCACGCACTTTGACATGGATGCAGTCCAGATAGACGATGGGGTAAATCGGATTCAATGGCCTGGCTTGCCATGCCTTCACCTCGTCGACGACGGCGTCCGTGACCGACGAAATCAGGCTGGGCGAGACCTCGGTGCCGTACATCTCTTCCAGATGCGCCTGAATCTCCCGGACCGTCATGCCTCGGGCATACAACGAAATAATCTTGTCGTCGAACCCCGCCCAACGCGTCTGATGTTTGGGCACCAGCTTCGGCTCAAAGCTGCCATGACGGTCACGGGGAATTTCAATCGGCAGCTCACCAAATTCGCCCTTGAGCGTCTTTCGACTCTTGCCGTTTCGAGTATTACCGTTGTCATTGGCAACGCTCTCATGCTTTCCATGGCCGAGGTGCTCGCTCAGCTCGGCTTCCAGCGCCCGTTCCACCACCAGCTTGGTGAGATGCTTCAACAGGCCTTCTTCGCCTATCAAATCTTCGGGATTCTTATAATTGGCTAGCAAGCCAGCCAGTAGTTCTTCTGGTACTTCGTGTTTCTTTTTACTCATTGT
>JAFAMT010000305.1 GCA_019233085.1 Herbaspirillum sp. | reverse complement strand
CTCCCCTCGCCCGCAGGCGGGAGAGGGGCCGGGGGTGAGGGGGATTGCGATCTGACTAGGTCTATTCGAGAGCGAAGAACCGGCACCACTGAATTTTCCCTTTCCCAGGCGAAACCAAAGCACTACATCCCTCACCCCCTCCCCTCTCCCGCCTGCGGGCGAGGGGCGATCCACCAGCGATGCACAAACGATACCTAACTTGCTTCCGCCGTATCCGCCCCAGGCGCCCCGAACAACTGTTCCTTCAATACGTGCAACTGATCCCGCACCTGCGCCGCCTTCTCGAATTCCAGGTTCTTGGCATGGTCGAGCATGAGCTTTTCCAGGCGCTTGATTTCCTTCGCCACCTGCCTCTCGCTCATGTTTTCGTACTTGACAGTCTCTTGCGCTGCTTGCAGTTCCAGGCGCGCTTCCTGCGGGTTGTACACGCCATCGATCAGTTCGCGGATGCTCTTCTTGATGCCCGAGGGGACGATGCCATTGGCCGCGTTGAATTCCATCTGCTTGGTGCGGCGCCGTTCGGGTCCGTCGATGGCGCGCTTCATGGAGTCCGTCACGCGGTCGCCATACAGGATCGCCATGCCGTTCAAATTACGCGCGGCGCGGCCTATGGTCTGGATCAGGCTGCGCTCGGAACGCAGGAAGCCTTCCTTGTCCGCATCCAGGATCGCCACCAGCGAGACTTCCGGAATATCCAGGCCCTCGCGTAGCAGGTTGATGCCGACCACCACGTCGAAGGTACCCAGGCGCAGGTCGCGGATGATTTCCACGCGCTCCACCGTATCGATATCGCTGTGCAGGTAGCGCACCTTGATGCCATTGTCGGAGAGGAACTCGGTCAGCTGCTCGGCCATGCGCTTGGTCAGCGTGGTCACCAGCACGCGCTCATCCTTGGCGATGCGGTCGTTGATCTCCTGCATCAGGTCATCCACCTGGGTGGTGGCCGGGCGCACCGAAATGATCGGATCGACCAGGCCGGTGGGGCGCACCAGCTGTTCCACCACCTGGTCGGCGTGGGTCTTCTCGTAGTCGGCCGGCGTGGCCGAGACGAAGATGGTCTGGCGCATCTTCTTCTCGAACTCGTCGAACTTCAGGGGCCGGTTGTCCAGCGCCGAGGGCAGGCGGAAGCCATAGTCCACCAGGTTCACCTTGCGCGCGCGGTCGCCGTTGTACATGCCGTTCAACTGGCCGATCAGCACGTGCGACTCGTCCAGGAACATCAGCGCATCCGGCGGCAGGTAATCCACCAGCGTGGGTGGCGGGTCGCCCGGCTTGCCGCCGGAGAGGTGGCGCGAGTAGTTCTCGATGCCCTTGGTGAAGCCGATCTCGGCCATCATCTCCAGGTCGAAGCGGGTGCGCTGCTCCAGGCGCTGTTCCTCGATGAGCTTGTTTTCCTTGCGGAAGAATTCGAGGCGATCGCGCAACTCTTCCTTGATGGTCTCGATGGCGCGCAGGACCGTGGAGCGCGGCGTCACATAGTGCGAGCCGGGATAGATGGTGAAGCGCGGGATCTTCTGGCGCACCCGTCCGGTGAGCGGGTCGAACAGCTGCAGGCTGTCGATCTCGTCATCGAAGGTCTCGATGCGCACCGCCAGCTCGGCATGCTCGGCCGGGAACACGTCGATGGTGTCGCCGCGCACGCGGAAGGTGCCGCGCCCGAAGTCCACTTCGTTGCGGGTGTACTGCATCTGGATCAGGCGGGCGATGACGTCGCGTTGCGAGACCTTGTCCTTGGCGCGCAGGGTCAGGATCATCTGGTGGTATTCGTTGGGGTTACCGATACCGTAGATGGCCGAAACGGTCGCCACGATCACCACGTCGCGCCGTTCCATCAGCGACTTGGTGCAGGACAGGCGCATCTGCTCGATGTGTTCGTTGATCGAGGAATCCTTCTCGATGAACAGGTCGCGCTGGGGCACGTAGGCTTCCGGCTGGTAATAGTCGTAGTAGCTGACGAAGTATTCCACCGCATTGTGCGGGAAGAACTCGCGGAACTCGCTGTAGAGCTGCGCGGCCAGCGTCTTGTTGGGGGCAAACACGATGGCCGGGCGCCCCAGGCGGGCAATCGTGTTGGCCATGGTGTAGGTCTTGCCCGAGCCGGTCACGCCCAGCAGCGTCTGGTAGAACAGGCCGTCGTTGACGCCCTCGACCAGCTTGTCGATGGCGGCGGGCTGGTCACCGGCCGGCGGGAAGACCTGGTAGAGCCGGAAGGGCGAGTTCGGGAAGGTGACGAACTTGCTCTCGTCGAGTTCATGGGCAATGGTAGTCAGTTCAGCCATGGTGGGGATCACCTGTACGGTAGTGTGGGCCATTGCAGTGCACATGCCGGCTGCCGCAGGGGTGTTGCAGGCAGGCAATGCAAGGGCGCGAATGTTCATCAAATGCTGCCGACATGTCCAGGTTCAAGCCTCCGCTGGAGCGCAAATCGCCTCGGGATATGTCATTTGTGCATGGATTCATGCAGATTCAGCTGGCTTTTACACCTGGCTGTATCTGTGATTGGGCTGCCACATTTGTTAGAATGCGGTGTTGCAAAACGGTGCATGTCCTGCTTTTGCGACGTGCACCCTTTCCTTTCTGCAGCGCTTTGTTGCAGCTAACTTTTCATGTTATCACGATGAACGCACCTGTCTCCGCCTCCCTGTTTTCCGCCATCGAAATGGCGCCGCGCGACCCCATCCTGGGCGTCACCGAAGCCTACAACGCCGATCAGAACCCGGCCAAGACCAACCTGGGCGTGGGCGTGTACTACGACGACAACGGCAAGGTGCCCCTGCTGGAATGCGTGAAGAAGGCCGAGGCGGAACTGGCGGCCAAGCTGGCCCCGCGTACCTACCTGCCCATCGATGGCCTGGCCACCTATGACCGCGCCGTGCAGGAGCTGGTCTTCGGCGCCGGCAGCGCCGTGGTGACTGAAAAGCGTGCGATCACCGTGCAAGCCCTGGGCGGTACCGGTGCCCTGAAGCTGGGCGCTGACTTCCTGAAGCACTTCTCGCCGGCCGGCACCGAAGTCTGGATCAGCGATCCGAGCTGGGAAAACCACCGCGCCCTCTTCGAGATGGCCGGCTTCAAGGTCAACGCCTATCCCTACTATGATCCCGCCACCCGTGGCGTGAACTTCGCCGGCATGCTGGACGCCTTGAAGACCATGAAGGCCGGCTCGGTCGTGCTGCTGCACGCCTGCTGCCACAACCCGACCGGCGCCGACCTGACCGAAGACCAATGGACGCAAGTCATCGAGGTGGTCACCGCGCGCGGCCTGGTGCCTTTCCTGGACATGGCCTACCAGGGCTTTGGCGACGGCATCGAGGAAGACGGCAAGGTGGTGCGTCGCTTCGCTGAAGCCGGCGGCCCGCTGTTCGTGTCGAACTCCTTCTCGAAGTCCTTCTCGCTGTATGGCGAGCGCGTCGGCGCACTGTCGATCGCAGCGGCCAGCGCCGAGGAAGCCGCCCGCGTGCTGTCGCAATTGAAGCGCGTGGTCCGCACCAACTACTCCAACCCGCCGATCCACGGTGGCCAGGTGGTCGCCACCGCCCTGGCATCGCCCGAACTGCGCAAGCTGTGGGAAGACGAACTCTCCGAGATGCGCGTGCGCATCCGCGAAATGCGTCAGCTGCTGGTGGTCAAGCTGAAGGAAAAGGCCCCCGGCCACAACTTCGACTTCGTCAACACCCAACGCGGCATGTTCTCCTACTCCGGCCTGACCAAGGCCCAGGTGGATCGCCTGCGCAATGAGTTCTCGATCTACGCCGTCGACACCGGTCGTATCTGCGTGGCTGCACTGAACAGCAAGAACATCGACGTGGTGGTGGATGCCATCGCCAAGGTGCTGTAATTCCTGTCCGTGAGAGAGGGCGCGGAAACCGGTTTTCCCTATGAGAAAATGCGGTTTCCGCGAAAAAAGTTTTGACATGAAGTAAAAATCGCGTCATAATCTTTTTCTCAGCTGTTCCCTGATAGCTCAGTCGGTAGAGCGACGGACTGTTAATCCGCAGGTCCCTGGTTCGAGTCCAGGTCGGGGAGCCAAAGAATGCGAAGGCCTCGCAAGCAATTGCGGGGCCTTTTCAATTAGTGCGAGGCTGCTGTTTCGGGTCTCTCACAAGGGCGGCAGGGCTATGCCGCCACGATGCAGAACGATGTAAAAAATTTTCTTTTGCCACTCTGGTAATTCCGAAAAAAATCGTTCATAATCGCGCCCTCAATTGATCCCTGATAGCTCAGTCGGTAGAGCGACGGACTGTTAATCCGCAGGTCCCTGGTTCGAGTCCAGGTCGGGGAGCCAGAATACGAAAGCCTCGCAAGTTTCTTGCGGGGCTTTTTTGTTTTTGTCCTCCGGTCACGGTATCCAATCTTTGCATTGCGCCAGAATTTGGCTCAATTGAGCTAGAATATGGCGCATGACTGCGCTCGCCGATGCCCTCTTCTCCAAATCCACGCAAGCCGTTCTGGGGCAGCTTTTCCTGCACCCGGAAGGGATGCACCTGCGCGCATTGATGAGCAGTACCGGCCTAGGCTCGGCCTCGGCCCAGCGTGAGCTGGGCAAGCTGACCAGCGCCGGATTGCTGCTCAAAGAAGAGATGGGCCGGGTGCAGTTGTACAAGCCCAATCCGGCGTCTCCCATTTTTTCGGAATTGAGCGCCATCGTGCGCAAGACCTTTGGCGTGGCCGATGCCATCAGGGCTATGCTTCTGCCTTTCGCAGCGCGCATCGACCGGGCGTTCATCTATGGGTCGGTCGCCAAGGGGCAGGACACCGCCGCCAGCGATATCGACCTGCTGATGGTGGCAGACGACCTGGGTAGCGCCGATCTCTACGCGGAACTGGTCGCGCTGGAAGCCCGCCTGGGCAGGAAGATTTCGCTGAAGGTCTATCGTCCCGCCGAATTCCAGAAGAAGCTGGCTGCCCGGCATCACTTCCTCATGGCAGTGATGGCGGGGCCGGTCATCGACCTGATCGGAGTGCAGGATGGGCATCAATGAGCTGGAAAACCTTCTACGGCTAGGTCAACTGAAAGCGGAGCCTTCTGCGAATGCAGAAATCGAGACCCATCTGCAGAGCGGTCGTGATCGCCTGCGTGACGCCCTGGTGCCGGGCTTATCGCTGTCAAGCCGGTTCCTGCTGGGCTACAGCGCGGCTTATGCCTTTGCTCTGGCAGCGCTGCGGCGCCAGGGATTTCGTCCAGCGAACCGCTACGTCGTTTTCCAGTGCCTGCCGCATACACTGGGTGTGGGACCGGACATCTGGCGGCTCCTGGCCCAGGCCCACGACGTGCGCAACGGTTTTGAATATGAGGGCAGTGACGAGGTGACGGAGGACCTCGGGCTCCAGGTCATCCGTTGCGCCGAAGTGCTGGACAGATTGCTGTAGCCCTGGCCACCCACGGGGTGCTGCCGCGCTTCGATCCAGCCCCTCAAACGCTGCTAGAATCGGCATCCCCTCCGAACAGCCAGGACATTCCCATGAGCGAACCCATTCGTCTGACCCAGTACAGCCATGGTGCCGGTTGCGGCTGCAAGATCTCGCCGCAGGTGCTGGAAGTGATCCTCGCCGG
>JAFAMT010000241.1 GCA_019233085.1 Herbaspirillum sp. | reverse complement strand
ATCAGTTCCTCACGCTCGGCACCATTGCCGGCGATGAAGGCTTCCCACCATTCGCCGACCTCGGCATCCAGTTCGCCGGACTGGCAGCGCAGCAGCAGGAAGTCGAAACCGGCGCGCAGGCGCAGGTGTTCCAGCAGCTTGTAGGGGGCCTTGCCGACGCGGCGCTCGAAGCGCGGCTGCATGGCCCAGATATCGCGCATGTCGGAGGCGATCTTGCGTTGCAGGGCCAGCTTTTCGGTCTGGGCGTCGAGCACGTCGTCGGCGGCCAGGTGCAGCGCGGGAATCGGATATTCGCCAGCGGCCTGGTAGGCGCGCCACTTTTCCAGCACCTGGTGCCACAGCAGCGAGGCGAACAGGAAGCCGGGCGAAACGCCCTTGCCTTCCTTGACGCGGGCATCCGTATTGGCCAGCGCCAGGCTGACGAACTTCTCGCCCAGCGGCTGCTCCAGCACCACGTCCAGCAGCGGCAGCAGGCCGTGATGCAGGCCTTCCTTGCGCAACTGCTGCAGGCAGGCCAGGGCATGGCCGCTCATGAGCAGCTTGAGCATCTCGTCGAACACGCGTGCGGCCGGGACGTTGTCGATCAGCGGTGCCATCACGCGGATGGGTGCGCTGCTGGCCGGGTCGATGGTGAACTTGAGCTTGGCCGCGAAGCGTACCACGCGCAGCATGCGCACCGGATCTTCGCGATAGCGCGCTTCGGGTTCGCCGATGATGCGCAGCTTCTTGGCGCGGATGTCGGCGATGCCGCCATGGTAGTCCAGCACCGCCTGGCTGGCCGGATCGTAGTACATGGCGTTGATGGTGAAGTCGCGCCGGATGGCGTCTTCGTGCTGCTCGCCGAAGGTGTTGTCGCGCAGCACGCGGCCATGCTCATCCTTGGGCGAGGCTTCGGCCGAGGCACCACGGAAGGTGGTGACTTCGATCAATTCCTGACCGAACATGACATGCACGATCTGGAAGCGGCGACCGATGATGAAGGCACGGCGGAACAGCTGCTTGACCTGCTCCGGCGTGGCATTGGTGGCCACGTCGAAGTCCTTGGGCTTGATGCCCAGCAGCAGGTCGCGCACCGCACCGCCGACGATGAATGCCTTGTAGCCGGCGTCCTGCAGGGTCTGGGTCACGCGCACGGCGTTGGGCGAGACCAGGGCCGGATCGATGCCGTGCTGCTTGGGGCCGAGCACATCGGGCTCGGTCTTGCCACCGGCGGCGCCGGCCTTGGTGCGCGATTTCTTGGCGGGCTCGGCGCTCTCGGTGGCCGCCGCCTTGCCGCGGCCCAGGATGGAGCGAATCAGTTTCTTGATCATTGCGCGTGGCCGTCGGCGAAGAGGTTCAGCACCGGCCAGCCGCGCGCCTGGGCATGCGCCAGCAGCTTCTCGTTGGGATTGGTGGCGATGGGGTCGGTGACGCGTTCCATCAGCGGGATGTCGTTCTGCGAGTCGCTGTAGAAGTAGCTGCGTTCGAACTGGTCCAGGGTGTGGCCCAGGCGTTCCAGCCAGGCTTCGGTATGGGTGATCTTGCCCGGGCCGAAGGTCGGCGTGCCTTTGAGCTTGCCGGTCAGGTTGCCCAGCTCATCCAGTTCCGGTAGCGCCGCCAGCAGGTGCTCCACACCGAAGTGGGAGGCAATCGGCTTGGTCACGAAGTGGTTGGTGGCGGTGACGATGGCCACCAGGTCACCGGCATCCAGGTGCTTCTTCACCAGGGCCACGGCTTGCGGCAGGATGGCTGGCTTGACCACTTCATCCATGAATTGCAGATGCATCTCGTCGAGCTGCTCGCGCGAAAAGCGCGCCAGGTTGCCCAGGGCGAATTCCAGGTAGGCCACCGGATCGAGGGTGCCGTTCTGGTAGTGGGCGAACCACTGGTCATTGGCCTTCCGGAAGCTGTCGGCATCCACGGCGCCGATGCGCGCCATGAATTCGCCCCACTCGTGGTCGGAGTCAAGCGGCAGCAGGGTGTGGTCGAGATCGAAAAGGGCGAGATTCATTGTTTTCCGGATTCCTGTTGTAACAGTTCGCGTAGCAAGGGCAGAGTGATGGCGCGCTTGGTGGCCAGGGAATAGTGATCCAGCGCGTCGAGCATGCGCGACAGCGAAGGCATGTCGCGCCGGTAGTGGGTAAGCATGTACATCATGACCGCCGGCGGGATCTCCAGGCCGCGGTCGAGTGTGATCTGCAGCAGCGCGGCGATCTTCTCGTCGTCCGACAGGTCGTGCACCTGGTAGATCAGGCCCCAGCCCAGGCGGGTGCGCAAGTCCTCGCGCAGCTCCAGCCGGGTCGGCGGCAGGGTGCCGCTGCAGACCATCCAGCCGCCCTGTTCGCGGATCTGGTTGAAGAGGTTGAAGGCGGCGATCTGCTGTTCCTCGAACAGCTGGTCGACGTCGTCGAGCAGGTAGTGGGTGATCTGCGGGCTGTAGTCGAAATCGCTCTCGGGCGAGTCGGTACGGATCAGGCGCGCCTTGGCGCCCACACTGGTGGCCAGGGCATGCAGCAGGTGGCTCTTGCCGGCCCCGGCCTCGGCCCAGAGATAGAGGAAGCGATCAGTATTGGCACTGCCGGCCTGGATGGACGTGTCCACGCTGGCCTGTGCCAGCAGCTTCATGCGCTCCAGCAGTTCGGCGTTGCGGCCAGTCACGAAGCTGTCGAAGCTTTGCGGCTGTTCCGCGCTCAAATCGAGCGGAATCTGTTTCATCGGCGTGTTTCGGCTACGGATGCCGCAGCCAGGCTGCGGCAAGTTAATGCAGGACGGCGCGCGGCGCCAGACCCTGCGCAGCTTCCCGCAAGGACGGGGGGGCTGTGTTCAATCATAGTTACTCTAGCGGTTGTAAAAATGGCTGGCCAGGTACTCGCGTCGCACATGCATGGCGATCACCGAGACGATGGCCGATGCCGGCAGCGCCAGGAGCACGCCGACAAAACCGAACAGCTGGCCAAAGGCCAGCAGGGCAAAAATCACCACCAGCGGGTGCAAGCCGATACGCTCGCCCACCAGCTTGGGCGTGAGGATGAAGCTTTCCAGCACCTGTCCCACGCCGTAAATCAGGGCTACCCAGACCAGGCCGATGGCGCCGTCGAACTGCAGGATGGCCGCCAGCACCGCCAGCACCAGCCCCAGGCCGAAGCCCACATAGGGGATGAACACCAGCACCCCGGTCAGCACACCCACCGGCAACGCGCTGTCAAAGCCGGCCACGCTGAGCGCAACCGAATAATAGACCGCCAGCACCAGCATCACCAGCAATTGTCCACGCAGGTATTGTCCCAGCAAGCTGTCGACCTCGCTGGCCATGGTGTTGACCCGCGTCACCCAGCGGCGCGGGATCATGACCTGCACCCGCTTGATGAACTGATGCCAATCCTGCAACAGGTAGAACAGCACCATGGGTACGAACAGCAGGTTGGCCAGCCACGCCAGCAGGGCCGTGCCGCCGACCTTGGCCGATGCCAGCACGGAACTCCAGACTTCGTCGCCGCCGGTGCTGATCTGTTGCGTGAGCAGGGCCTTGATGCCGGCCAGGTCCAGGCGCACGTCGATGCCCAGCTGGTGCAGGCGCGGCGAGACGAAGGCATTCAACTTGTCCAGCAGCGGCGGCACCTGGGCCTGCAGCAGCGGGATCTGGCGCAACACCAGCGGCACCACGATCAGCACCAGCGCCAGGGCAGCCAGGATCAGCAGCAGCACCATCACGGTCACGGCCACGAAACGCGGGATGCGCACCGGCCCCAGGCGGCGGCTGGCGATCCAGTCCACGCCCGGGTTGAGGGCGTAGCCGATGATGCCGGCGGCGACGAAAGGCGAGAGCATCGGGCCCAGCGCGGCCAGCAGGGCCAATAGCAAAATTCCGACAATCAGCCAGCCAAGGTTCTGTTTTTGCTCTTCGGTCAAAGAAAAAGGCATGGAATCGGAGTTCGGCTGTGTCGGTTTTGTTAAAATCACGGTCTGGCGGGGCGATCTATCCCCCAATCCCCTATTTTACCGTCTTCACTGGCAATATTTCATCATGACTTCACCTTCCAATGTCTCCCTCTCCTACCGCGACGCTGGCGTCGACATCGATGCCGGCGACGCCCTGGTCGAAGCGATCAAGCCCTTCGCCAAGCGCACGACCCGCGAAGGCGTGCTGGGTGGCATTGGCGGCTTCGGTGCCCTCTTCGAGATCAGCAAGAAGTTCAAGGAGCCGGTCCTGGTGTCCGGTACCGACGGCGTAGGCACCAAGCTCAAGCTGGCCTTCCACCTGAACCGTCACGATACGGTCGGTATCGACCTGGTGGCCATGAGCGTCAACGATATCCTGGTGCAGGGCGCCGAGCCGCTGTTCTTCCTGGATTACTTTGCCTGCGGCAAGCTGGACGTGCCTTCGGCCACCGATGTCATCAAGGGCATCGCCGCCGGTTGCGAACAGGCCGGTTGCGCCCTGATCGGTGGTGAAACCGCCGAAATGCCCAGCATGTACCCGGACGGTGAATACGACCTGGCCGGCTTCGCCGTCGGCGCGGTGGAAAAGTCCAAGATCATCGACGGCACCAAGATCGCCCCGGGCGACGTGGTACTGGGCCTGGCCTCCTCGGGCGCACACTCCAACGGCTATTCGCTGGTGCGCAAGATCCTGGACGTGGCCAAGCCGGACCTGGAAGCCGATTTCCACGGCCGCAAGCTGGCCGACGTGCTGATGGCCCCGACCCGCATCTACGTCAAGCCGCTGCTGGCGCTGATGGAAAAGCTGGAAGTCAAGGGCATGGTCCACATCACCGGTGGTGGCCTGGTCGAGAACATCCCGCGCGTGCTGCAGGATCACCTGACCGCCGAGCTCGATGCCAAGTCCTGGACCATGCCGCCGCTGTTCACCTGGCTGCAGCAGCACGGTGGCGTGGCCGACGCCGAGATGCACCGCGTCTTCAACTGCGGTATCGGCATGACCGTGATCGTCTCCAAGGAAGACGCCGATGCCGCCGAAGCCCACCTGAAGGCCGCCGGCGAGACCGTCTACCGCATCGGTACCATCCGTGCCCGCGCCGAAGGCGAAGCACAGACCATCGTGCGCTGATCGCTACCGGGCAGGCGCCAGATAAAAAGGGCTGCAATCGATGCAGCCCTTTTTTATTGTCTTTTGGAAAGTTGCCGTGCGTACATGCACGACCTCCATCTTCAGCTGGCCTGGCCCAGCTTGCCATCCTGTTCCGCCAGGATCTGGCGCGGCACCGTCTGCACGCCACGCGCCACGCCATTCGGCGGGGGCACACGTACCGGCTCGCTGATATCGGCGGCCGAGGAGAGCACATTGATGGTGTCCTCGGGCGGGGCATCCCAGACCGGATCATCGATGGCCTCGAAGACGCGCTTCAATTGCGAGCCCCAGCTGCGGCGGATCATCTGGAAATACTGGTTCTGTTCATCGATGGTCACGAAGCGCGTCACCGCCAGGTCTTCGTTGTTGTAGACCAGCAGGTCCAGCGGCAGACCCACCGAGATGTTGGACTTGAGCGTCGAGTCCATGGAAATCAACGCACACTTGGCCGCCTCGTCCAGCGTCGTGTGGGGTGTGACCACGCGATCGATGATGGGTTTGCCGTACTTGGATTCGCCGATCTGGAAGTAGGTATTCTCATCGTGTGATTCGATGAAGTTGCCGGCCGAATACATCTGGAACAGGCGACAGCGCTCGCCACGGATCTGGCCACCGAAGATGATGCTGACATTGAAGTCGATGCCGAACTTGTTGAGCTCGGCGGCTTCCCGGTCATGCACTGCGCGGATGGCATCGCCCAGGATCTGGGCGGCTTCGTACATCGTGGTGGCGGTCCAGATGGTGCGTCCCTCGGCATTGCTGCGCTCGGTCAGCATCTGGCGGATCGATTGCGAAATCGACAAGTTACCTGCGGTCATCATCACCATGACGCGATCGCCAGGATTCTCGTAAACACTCATCTTGCGGAAGGTGCCGATGTGGTCGACGCCGGCATTGGTGCGGGAGTCGGACAAAAACACCAGGCCGCTGTTGAGGCGCATGGCTACGCAGTAG
>JAFAMT010000214.1 GCA_019233085.1 Herbaspirillum sp. | reverse complement strand
GGTGGATTTGCCGGCGCCGTTGCGGCCCAGCAGGGCGACGATCTCGCCCTGGCGCACTTCCAGGCTGGCGTCGTTGAGGATGTGGCTCTTGCCGTAGTAGGCGTTGACGCCTTCGAAGGCCAGCAATTGCGCCCGCTGCTGCGTGTCGATGCTGCTGCGGCCGGTGACCGGGGGCGTGCCGTGGCCGGTGTAGATCTCTTGCACGCGCTGGTCGGCGCGGGCTTGCTCGGGCGTGCCGGCCATCAGGACGCTGCCCTGGTTCATCACGGTGACCTGGTGTGAGAAGCCGAGCACGCGGTCGATGTCGTGCTCCACGATCAGCACCGGGATGTTGGCGGCGATGATCTGCACCAGCCGCGAGACGCGTTCGCGTTCGGCGGCGGCCAGGCCGGCCAGGGGTTCGTCCATCAGCAGGACCTGTGGCTTGGAGCCCAGCGCGATGCCCAGGTCCACCAGCCGCTGGCCGCCATAGGACAGGGCGCCGCCTTCGATCTCGTCGATGCCTTTCAGGCCGAGGAAGCGCATCAGTTCCTCGGTCTCGGCGTGGATCTCGGGATAGCTGTCGATGTCGCGCCACATGTTGTAGCGCGAGGCGTGGCGCGCCTGCAGCGACAGGCGCAGGTTTTCGTAGATCGAAAGGCCCTTGAAGAGATTGGTGATCTGGAACGAGCGCGCCAGTCCGCGCTGGCAGATCTGGCTGGGTGGCAGGCCGTGGATGGGCGCGCCGTTGAGCAGCACGCTGCCGCCATGCGGGGCGAACATGCCGGAGATCAGGTTGAAGGTGGTGGTCTTGCCGGCGCCGTTGGGGCCGATCAGGGCGTGGATCTGGCCGGCCTGCAGGGCGATCTGCGCATTCTTCACGGCCTGGATGCCGCCGAAACGGATCTCGATGTCACGCGCCTCCAGCACCACGCCCTGCCGTGCGGGCGGTTGCAGGAAGGCTGGCAGCGGCAGGCCGTCGACGATCTGGCGCGCGCTCATGGCCGCGCCCACTTCGGCCGGTGGACGCAGGCGGCGCTGCAGCTGGCGCCAGATGCCCACCAGCCCGGTGGGCGAGAACAGGATGAAGGCCACGAAGGCCAGGCCGAACCAGAGCAGCCAGTTCTCGGTCCAGATCGACAGGCATTCGCGGAACAGGATGTAGAACAGCGCTCCCAGCGCCGGCCCCAGGAAGCTGCGCATGCCACCGATGACGACCATGGCCAGCAACTCGCCCGAGAAGGCTACCGAGGTCGGTTCAGCCGAGGCGAAGCGGTGATGGAAGGCCAGCAGCGCGCCGGCCAGGCCCGTGACGGTGGCCGAGATGATGAACATCTGCAGCTTGTAGACGATGGTGGCGTAGCCCTGGAAGCGGGCGCGCTGCTCGTTCTCGCGGATGGCCACGATGGTGTGGCCGAAGGGCGAGCGGATCAGCCGGTGCAGGCAGTACAGCACGCACCAGGCGATCACGCTGACGAAGGCCAGGTAGGGAATCGACTGGTCCAGGTCGATGCCGGCCAGTACCGGCCGCGCCACCCCGCCCAGGCCCGATTCGCCGCCGGTGAAATCGGTCCAGCGGAAGGCCACCGCGAAGGTCAGGGCCGACAGGGCCAGCGTGAGCAGCGAAAAATAGACGCCGCGCCGGCGCAGGATCAAAAAGCCCACCAGCGCCGAGCAGGCCGCGATGAAGACGATGCAGAACAGCAGCGGCAGCACGATCTGGCCGGGGAACCAGTATTTCTGCGCCAGCGCGGCGGCATAGGCGCCTACGCCGAACCAGGCCCCATGGCCGAACGAGGTCAGGCCGGTGTAGCCCACCAGCAGGTTCAGGCCCATGGCGGCGATGGCGTAGATGACCACGTCGGTGGCCGAGGTGGTGGTCAGGCCCAGCAGCGGCAGCAGCAGGGGCGTGATGAGCAGCGCGGCGGCGCCGATCCAGAGGGGATGATGGGTCTTGTTCATGGTGATGGCACAGGCCTCATTCGAATCGTTCGATGCGTTCGCCTAGCAGGCCGCGCGGGCGGAAGATCAGCACCAGCAGCATCAGCAGGTACATCGAGGCCTCGCCCGCGGGGGCATAGAACTGGATGGTGATGCCGCGTACCACGCCCACCAGCACCGCAGCCAGCACCACGCCCCAGAAGCTGCCCAGGCCACCGATGACCACCACCACGAAGGCAGCCGTCATGATCTCCGCCCCCATGGCCGGCTGGACCCCGGAAATCGGCGCGAACAGCACCCCGGCCAGGGCCGCCAGGCCCACGCCCAGCATCACGATGGCGGTCATGTAGGGCTGCAGGCGGATGCCCAGCACCGCCACCATGTCCGGCTTTTGCACGCCGGCGCGTACCACGCGGCCAAACGAGGTCTTGTTGAGCAGCAGCCAGATCAGCGTCAGCGCCACCAGCACGATGGCCAGCATCAGCAGGCGGTAGCGCGAGTACATGAAGTCGCCCACCATGATCTGGCCCTTGAAGGCCGCTGGGATCGAGGCTGGCAGCGGTGAGGCGCCCCAGAGGATGCGGATCATCTGTTCGGCCACCATCGACAGGCCGAAGGTCAGCAACAGGCCCAGGATGGGATCGGCCGCATAGAAACGGCGCAGCAGGAAGCGCTCGAACAGGATGCCCAAGAGCGCCACCAGTACCGGCGAGAGCAGTACCGCACCGCCAAAGCCGAGGTGTTTGGTGATCTCCACGGCGAGATAGGCGCCGATGGCATAGAAGGCGCCATGCGCCAGGTTGACCACGCCACCCAGGCTGAAGATCAGTGACAGTCCCAGGGCGATGAGCAGGTAGTAGCCACCGACCAGGAGCCCATTGAGGATTTGTTCGACCAGGAAAACGATTTGCATTGCAGCTCCGATGAGAAGCGGTTCGCGAGGGCGGCCGTGTTGCCCGTCAGGGGGAGGGGACACGGCCGCGTCCGGCCAGCGGCGTTCTCAGCTGAACTTGCAAGCGTTTTCCTGCATGCTCGGGGCGATCGATTCGAGCGAGCCTTCCGGTCCCGGCACCGACGCACCTAGTTGCAGGAAGTCCCACTGGTCCTTGGCGCGTCCCTTGGGTTTGGGCGAGAGCGTGTACATCTCCTGCAGCAGCTGGTGGTCCCAGGCGCGATAGACGCCCTTGCGCGCCTTCAAGGCATCGATCGGTGCGCCCTTCTCGAAGTATTCGATCAGCTTCATGGTGTCGAGCGACTTGGTTTCGCTGATGGCTTGCACGACCGAGCGGAACGCCACGTACTCGCCCCAGGCCTGGTTCTCGGGCGGCTTGCCGTATTTCTTGGTGAAGGCGGCCACGAAGGCCTTGGCCGAGGGTGCATCGACATCGTGGTGCCAGGTGGTGGGCCAGGTGCCGGCGAAGTTGTCGGCACCGGCACCCCAGGCTGCCACCGTATCGAAACCGAAGCCGGCGATGGGGAAGGGCAGGCCGAACTCTGCGTATTGCTTGATGAAGTTGGTGATCTGGTTGCCCGCCAGGTTGGAGATCACCAGGTCGGGTTTGGCCTGGCGGATCTTGAGCAGGTAGGGGCTGAAATCGGTGGCGTCGGTGGGCACCAGTTCATCGTTGGGGATGGTGCCGCCATTGGCCGCGACGAAGACCTTGCCGGTGCGCAGCAGGTCGTGGCCGAAGGCGTAGTCGGCGGTGAGGGCATAGAGCTTCTTGCCCTTGATGAGGCCGTTCTGCAGCAGTTGCTGGCCACAGGCTTTCACGTAGGTGGAGTTGGCGGCCTCGATGTGGAACATGAACTTGTTGCAGCTCTTGCCGCGCAGCTCGTCGGAGTTGCAGCCGGTGTTCATGAAGAGCTTCTTGTTGCGCTGGGCCACCTGGGCGATGCCCAGCGCCGAGGCCGAGGAAATCTCGCCCAGCAGCAGTACCGCGCCATCGCGTTCCAGCAGGCGCTGGGCCTTGGAGGAGGCGGTGGGCGGGTTCACCGAGTCTTCCGACAGCAGCGTCAGTTGCCGGCCCAGCAGGCCGCCGGCCTTGTTCTGTTCTTCCACGGCGAGGTTCATGCACATCACCGCGTACTCGCCCATGGGACCGAGAAAGCCCGTGCGCGGGGTCAGGTGGCCGATGATGATCTTGTCGGACTGGGCCCGGACGATGGCCGGGAAACCCAGTGCCGCAGTGGCGGCGGCGGCCGTGCCGGCCTTGAGGATGGTGCGACGGCGGTGTGAGGCGATCTTGCTGGACTTGCTCTGGTCTTGCTCCATGGTGCGATCCTCCTAAATGTCCGGCGGGGCCGGTGTCTCCTGGGAACTGCGTTGTGGTTCTTCGAGCAGGGCGGCGGGTGGGGGGAATGGTGCGCATGCAATCCCTCGCCCGCCTGTCGTCGCAGCAGGACCAGCGGCCTCGCGGCCGAATTCACGCATCCGGGGTGTGGCAGTGGGAGGCATGCGCCGGGCAGGCGCACGATGGGCTTGGGTCTCCTGATGGCCGTCACCGCTGCGGGCGATGTCATCGCTGTCATCGCACCGCGCCGATCCGTTTCTTGTTCTGCTGATGTCAATTATTTGACATGTGATCAAATGTATTCGATAGAATCACTAGCGTCAACCTGGCTTTCCTGACCGTCGCTGTGCTTGCAGCCGGCTCCGATATAATTCGCCAATATTTTTCACGCATCGCCATGGATCAGACCTTAATCGCCGACCTCTCCACCATGCGCAAGATCCAGCACGCGACCTTGTCCGAGCGTGTCTACCATGACTTGTGCGAACTGATCCAGGCCGGCCAGGTGCGGCCGGGCCAGAAGCTGACGCTCAAAGGCTTGTCCGATGCCCTGGGGACCAGCCCCATGCCGGTGCGTGAGGCGGTGCGCCAGCTGGCCGCCGAGGGGGCGCTGGAGATCCTGCCCAATCGCGCCATGCGGGTGCCGCTGATGACCAAGGGCAAGTTCCGCGAACTGCTCAAGATCCGGCTGGCGCTGGAGGGGCTGGCGGTGGAGCATGCCGCCTTGCATATCGGTGCCGATGCATTGGCGGAGGTGGCGCGCCTGCACGAGCAGCTCTGCGTGGAAATGAAGCGCAAGAAACCCAATGTGGATGTGATCATCCGCCTCAACAAGGAATTGCACTTCGCGGCCTACCAGGGATCGGGCATGCCGACCCTGGTGGATCTGATCGCGGGGGTGTGGTTGCAGGTCGGTCCGGTGATCAACCTCGACCTGCGCGCGGGCTCACGTCGCCTGGCCGAGGCCCCGGCCTTGATCCATCATGCGATCCTGCTGGAAGGCTTGCGCCAGGCTTCGCCCGAGCAGGCAAGGGAAGGCTTGCGCGGGGATCTGCTCAGCGCCGCCGAGATGATCCTGGCCGGAGATGGCTTGCCTGACTGAAGAACCCGCCCAGGCGGGCAGGCGCAGAGAAGCAAAGGCGGGGCAGCCTGGACTGCCGCGCCTTTTTTCTTGCCCATCACGCCAGTGGCGCGACACGATCAGGCGCGGTCATCGAGGTCATAGGTTGCGCGTAGCAGGGCCTTGCGGCGTTCCAGGTCCTGCTGGCGCGGCGCGCGCTGCCAGCGCGATTGGCGCGATTGGCGCGACTGACGGGGCTTGCGCGGCTTGTCGCGCATGCTCCAGCCGAAGGCCAGCAAGACGGTCGACAGCGGCAGGATGGCCACGGCCGCGGCCAGCATGTCGAGGTCGGCGCGCAGCAGGATATCGCGCAGCACGCCCGAGAAGATGCAGGCCAGCAGCGTCACGCCGATGGCCGCACCGGTCATGGGTAGCGCATTCAGGGACTTCTCCAGCAAGCTCAGCAGTTTGGTTTTCATGATCGGCTCCATGGGTTCGGGGAAATGCACAACGGGAACAATCCTGTCCTCACGGCCGTAGCGCGACCGCTTGTTTCAGGTATCGGAGTGCTGGCCGACAACTTGCGGGGGCAGCCCGGTAAAGAAAGGTAAGAAAGCGTGAGAGCCTTGTTTGCAATCCTGACGGCAGCCTGAAACCCGCCAGGGCAAAGGTTTTGCGCGGGGCGCTGTGGTGCCGGCGGCTTTTTGCGGGAGGCCGTGCGGGCTATTGGTACAATGCCTGCTTTCCCTTTCTTGCTGGCCTCATGGATATTCTTCTGTTCCTGGTGGATTTCATCGTCCACATCGACCGTCACCTGGCCGAGCTGGCCGCTTCCTACGGACCCTGGCTGTTCCTGATCCTGTTCCTGATCATCTTTTGCGAGACCGGCCTGGTGGTCACCCCCATCCTGCCCGGCGATTCGCTGCTCTTCGTCACTGGCGCACTGGCCGCTACCGGCGCCTTTGATATCCATCTGATGGTGCTGACCCTGATCGTGGCCGCCATCTTCGGTGACAGCACCAATTACCAGATCGGCAAGATGCTGGGCATCAAGGTGTTCGACAAGCCCAATTCACGCATCTTCAAGCGCGAGTATCTGGACAAGACCCATGCCTTCTTCGAAAAGCATGGCGGCAAGGCCATCATCATTGCCCGCTTCGCGCCCATCGTGCGTACCTTCGCGCCTTTCGTGGCGGGAGTGGGGGCGATGACCTACTCGCGCTTCTTCCTCTTCAACGTCATCGGTGGCATCGCCTGGGTGGCCAGCTTCTCGTATGCCGGTTACCTCTTCGGCAACTTCCCCATCGTCAAGAAGAACCTGAGCCTGTTGATCGTGGCCATCGTGATCCTGTCCATCCTGCCGGGGATCATCGAGTATGTGCGCCAGAAGCGGCGCGCTGGCTGATACCCGCGTAGCCCGCGCAGGGCAAAAAAAAACCATCCTCGCGGATGGTTTTTTTTTGCCTGCCCGGTTCTGCATGGGCCGGGTCTGCTCAGTCCTGCTGCGCGCCGTAATGCACCTCGGGTCGCAACGGCGTGCGGCTTGATGCGGCGCGCACGTATTGCGGTGGCCAGGCCACGTCTTCGCGCAACTGGTTGGCGGCATGCAGGGGCCAGTAGGGGTCGCGCAGCAGCTCGCGCGCCAGCAGCACCAGGTCGGCCTGGCCGGTGCGCAGCACGTGTTCGGCCTGGATGGCATCGGTGATCATGCCCACCGTGGCGCTGGCGATGCCGGCCTCGGCCTTCACGCGCGCGGCAAAGCCGGTCTGGTAGCCGGGGCCCACAGGGATCGGCGCCGAGGGCAGGTTGCCGCCACTGGAAACATCCACCAGGTCCACGCCCAGCTCGCGCAGGCGCGCCGACAGCGCCACCGTCTCATCGGGCGTCCAGCCGCTCTCGCTCCAGTCGGTGGCCGACAGGCGCACGAACAGCGGCAGTTCCTCAGGCCACACCGCACGCGTGGCGCGGGTGACTTCCAGCAAGAAGCGGATGCGGTTCTCGAAGCTGCCGCCATACTGGTCGGTGCGCCGGTTGCTCAGCGGCGAGAGGAACTGGTGGCCCAGGTAGCCGTGCGCACCATGCAGTTCGATCACCTTGAAGCCGGCGGCGTGGGCTCGCCTGGCGGCATCGGCGAAGGCCTGCACCAGTGCCTGGATCTCCTCGACCGTGAGCGCGTGCGGGGTGGTGTAGGTGCTATCGAAGGGCAGCGCCGAGGGCGCGGCGGGTGTCCAGCCGCCCTCGGCGACGGGAACGCTGCCGGCCGGGCCATCCCAGGGCCGCAGGGCGCTGCTCTTGCGCCCGGCGTGGGCCAGTTGCACGCCCGGCACCGCGCCCTGCTGTTCGATGAAGCGGTTGATCCGACGCAGCGGGGCAATGTGCTCGTCCTTCCAGATGCCCAGGTCGGCGCTGGTGATGCGGCCTTCCGCCACCACTGCGCAGGCTTCCACGATCACCAGGCCGGCCCCGCCGACGGCGCGGCTGCCCAGGTGGACCATGTGCCAGTCATTGGCGAAGCCATCCTCGGCCGAGTACTGGCACATCGGCGAGACGGCGATGCGATTGGGCAGGGTGAGGCTGCGTAAGGTGAGGGGCGAAAACAACAGGCTGCTCATGCTGGGACTCCGGTCAGTGGCAAGGATGGCGGAAACAGGAAAAGGGCAGTCTACTCCGTCTGGAACTGCAGCGCTGCGAGGCTGGCATAGAGCCCGTCTTGCGCCACCAGTTCGGCGTGGGTGCCGGTCTCGACGATGCGGCCATGCTCCAGCACGATGATGCGGTCGGCACGCTGTACCGTGGCCAGGCGGTGCGCGATGACCAGGGTGGTGCGGCCGACCATGGCCGCTTCCAGTGCGCTTTGCACCAGCCGTTCGGACTCGGCATCCAGGGCGCTGGTGGCTTCATCGAGCAACAGCAGCGGCGGGTTCTTCAGCAGCGCGCGGGCGATCGCGATGCGCTGGCGCTGGCCACCGGAGAGGCGCACGCCGCGCTCGCCCAGGAAGCACCGGTAACCATCGGGCAGGCGCTCAATGAATTCATGGGCCGCGGCCATGCGGGCGGCGGCCATCACCTCCTCGTCACTGGCATCGGGACGGCCGAAGCGGATGTTCTCCATGGCATTGGCCGAGAAGATCACCGTGTCCTGGGGCACGATGCCGATGGCGTTGCGCAGCTCCTGCAGGTTCAGGTAGCGGATGTCGACGCCGTCGAGACGGATGCTGCCGCGCTGGGGATCATAGAAGCGCAGCAGCAGCTGGAACAGCGTGGTCTTGCCCGCGCCCGAGGGGCCAACCACGGCCACTGTCTCGCCGGGCCTCACCTGCAGCGACAGTTGCGTCAGCGAGGGATGCTCGGGACGCGAGGGATAGTGGAAGTCGACCTCGCTGATTTCCAGCGCGGCGCCATTGGCGGTACGCGGGGGCAGGGTTTCCGGCAGCAGCATCGATTGCACCGGCGAGCGTGCGGCCAGCAGGTCCAGCAGGCGCTCGGTGGCGCCGGCGGCGCGCTGGGTGTCACCCATGACTTCGGAGAGCGCGCCCAGGGAGCCGGCCACCAGCGAGGCATAGAGGATGAACTGGCCGAGGTCGCCGCCGCTCATGCTGCCTTGCATCACCGCATGCGCCCCCAGCCACAGCACGAAGACGATGGCGCCGAACACCAGCAGGATAGCCGCCACGGTGAGCAGCGAGCGCGCACGGATGCGTTCCATGGCGGTATCGAAGGCGCGCTCCACTGACTGGCCGAAGCGCCGGGCCTCGATCTCTTCATGCGTGAAGGCTTGTACGGTGGGCATGGCGTTGAGGATCTCGCCGGCCATGGCCGAGGCATCGGCCACGCGGTCCTGGGAGGCGCGCGAGAGCTTGCGCACGCGGCGGCCGTAGAACACGATGGGCAACACCACCGCCGCCAGCATGACGATGATGATCGAGGTCAGCCGGGCACTGGTGATGAAGAGCATGCACAGTCCGCCCAGGAACAGCAGCGCATTGCGCAGCGCCATGGAAATGCTGGTCCCCACCAGGGTCTGGATCAGGGTGGTGTCGGTGGTCAGGCGCGAGAGCACTTCGCCGGTCTTGGTGGTTTCGAAGAACTCCGGGCTTTGCGTGACCACGTGTGCGTAGACGGCACTGCGCAGGTCGGCCGTGACGCGCTCGCCCAGCCAGGACACCATGTAGAAGCGCAGGGCGGTGGCCACCCCCAGCACACAGGCCACGCCGAACAGGGCCAGGAAGTAGAGGTTGATGTGTGCCGTGCTCCTGGCACCGGTAGCGCCAAAGCCCAGGTCGATCATCTGCTTGAAGGCATAGGGCACCGCCAGCGTGGCACCGGCGGCCACCAGCAGGGCCAGGCCGGCCAGCAGGAATTGTTTCTTGTAGGGCGCGAGGAAAGGCAGCAGGCCGCGCAGGGCCGCCAATGCGGATTTGCGCGCTGCGGGCAGCTCGCGTTGGCTGGCCTGGCCTTGTGCGGGGGAGCCGCCGTCGTGGGGGCGGGTATTAGTCGATGAGCTGGGCGTGGAAGGCATGGCGTTGGGCTGGGTTGTCATCGGGTGGCTTGTGCTGCCTCAGGGAAAATCTTGTTGCCGTGTTGAACCACCTTATGTGGTCCCGGTCGGAAGAGGCATCAGTATAGGCAGATGGCGCAGAGGCTGCTTGTCCTCCTGCAAGAGGGGGCCGCATATGCCGCCAACCAATGTTGCTTCCTGCCTATTGCTTGCGCCGTTGGCCCTGCTACAGTGGCAACACCGCCGGGAGTCGACGTCAGCAGGCAGGAGCCGCATCCATCCACCGCAGCATCGGCAAGGAGATACGCTTGGTCCCACTCGCCCTTTCCCTTCCCTCCCGCTGGGAATCCCCCTCTGACGATGAGCTTGCCCACAGTGAGCTCATCGCTGCATTGACGGCACCACAGGCGTCCATTTCTCCCAAGTACTTCTACGATCCCCTGGGCAGCAAGCTCTTCGAGGCCATCTGTGACCTGGAGGAATACTATCCGACCCGCACCGAGGCCTGTATCTTCGCCGCCTATCGCGATGAGATGGCGGCGGCAGTCGGAGCGGG
>JAFAMT010000256.1 GCA_019233085.1 Herbaspirillum sp. | reverse complement strand
TCGGCGCCCTGGCGCTCCAGGATCACCTTGACGAAGACGTTGACCTTCAGGCCCAGCAGGTGCGGATCGGCCAGCGCCACGTAGCGCGAGATGATGCCTTCCGATTCCAGCCGCTTCACGCGCGCCAGCGTGGGCGAGGGCGAGAGATTGATGCGGCTGGCCAATTCCAGATTGCTGATCGAACTGTTCTCCTGGAGGATGTTCAGGATTCGCAAATCGGTGGTATCTAGTTCCATTATCGAAATTTAATTCCGTCAGTTTCAATTTTTCAGCAGCGGATGCTGATTATTGTACGGCAACTTCCTATTTTAAGTGACTCATGCCGAGCCATCCGGCGTATCGTAGTCCGATCACCCGCAAGGATTGTCACAACAAGACCGCAGAGGCGAGGCGCGTGAGGAGACCGATGGCGCGGCCAGTGTTTTACCGGCTTTTTGTCTCTTTGCATAGCAGCGATTGCAGATGGTGCATTTTTTGTGCCGGCTCGACCCTTTGCGACAACAGGAGATCAGGAAGTGGATATGTCCTCAGCCAATGGTATTGCCCGCGATATCGATATCGACGCCCAGGAAACCCAGGAGTGGTTGCAAGCGCTGCAAAGCGTGCTGGCCGAAGGCGGGCCGGAGCGTGCCCGCTTCCTGCTCTCGCGGCTGTCGGCGGCTGCCCAGCAATGGGGCGTGAACTGGCGCGATGCGCGCAATACGCCCTACGTCAATACCATCCGCCCTGAACAGGAGCCGCCTTTCCCGGGCGGTTCGGACGCCCAGGCCATCGAGGAGCGCATCGCCAGCATCATGCGCTGGAATGCGCTGGCCATGGTGGTGCGTGCCAATCGCGCCTATGGCGAACTCGGCGGGCATATCGCCAGCTATGCCTCGGCGGCCGATCTCTTCGAGGTCGGTTTCAACCATTTCTTCCGCGCCCGCGATGAGCAGTTCGCCGGCGACGTGGTCTATTTCCAGCCGCATTCGGCACCGGGCATCTATGCCCGTGCCTTCCTGGAGGGCGCGCTCGCCGAAGAGGACCTGGCCTATTACCGTCGCGAGATCGAGGCCACGCGCGTCGGCCGCCAGGGGTTGTCGTCCTATCCGCATCCCTGGCTGATGCCCACGTTCTGGCAGTTCCCCACGGGCTCCATGGGCATCGGCCCGATCAATGCCATCTACCAGGCGCGTTTCCTGCGCTACATGGAGCATCGCGGCCTGTTGCAGGACCAGGGGCGCAAGGTGTGGGGCGTGTTCGGCGATGGCGAAATGGATGAGCCCGAATCGCTGGCCGCGCTGTCGCTGGCCTCGCGCGAGAAGCTGGACAACCTGATCTTCGTGGTCAACTGCAACCTGCAGCGACTGGATGGTCCGGTGCGCGGCAATGGCCATATCGTCGATGAGCTGGAGACGCTCTTTGCCGGCGCCGGCTGGAATGTCATCAAGCTGCTGTGGGGATCGGACTGGGATGCATTGTTCGCCCGCGACAAGGATGGCGAGCTGGTCGACGCCCTGAACCGCACCGTGGACGGCCAGCTGCAGACCTTTGCCGCCAACGACGGTGCCTTCAACCGCCAGCACTTCTTCGGCCAGACGCCGGGCACGCGCGCCATCGGTGCCACGCTCACCGACGAGGAGATCAACCGCCTGCGTCGCGGCGGCCATGACATGAAGAAGATCTTCTCGGCCTACCAGGCGGCAGCGGCCCATCGTGGCCAGCCCACCGTGATCCTGGCGCAGACCAAGAAGGGCTATGGCATGGGTGCGGCCGGTGAGGGCAAGATGACCACGCACCAGCAAAAGAAGCTCGACGAGGAAAGCCTGCTGCAGTTCCGCGACCGTTTCAAGCTGCCGCTGAGCGACCAGCAGTGCCGCGACCTGGCCTTCTACAAGCCCGCTGCCGACAGTGCCGAGATGAAGCACCTGCATGCCCGTCGCGCGGCATTGGGTGGTTACCTGCCGCGTCGCCAGGCCGGCCAGGCGCGCCGCGTCGTGCCGGCGCTGGAAGCGCACAGCAAGTTCGCGCTGGAGGCCGAGGGCAAGGAAATGTCATCCACCATGGCGCTGGTGCGCCAGCTCGGCAACCTGTTGAAGGATCCCGAATTCGGCCGCTATGTGGTGCCCATCGTCGCCGATGAGGCGCGTACCTTCGGCATGGCCAACCTGTTCCGCCAGGTCGGCATCTATTCCTCGCAGGGGCAGCTGTACGAGCCGGAGGATATCGGCTCCATCCTCTACTATCGCGAGGCCAAGGATGGCCAGATCCTGGAGGAGGGCATCACCGAGGCCGGCGCGATCTCCTCGTGGACGGCGGCGGCCACCGCCTATTCGGTCCACGGTACGCCGATGCTGCCGTTCTACATCTACTACTCGATGTTCGGCTTCCAGCGCATCGGCGACCTCATCTGGGCCGCTGCCGACCAGCGTGCGCGCGGTTTCCTGATCGGCGCCACGTCCGGGCGCACCACGCTGGGCGGCGAAGGCCTGCAGCACCAGGATGGCAATAGCTTGGTGACGGCGGCGTCCATTCCCAACTGTATCTCCTACGATCCGGCCTACGCCTATGAACTGGCGGTGATCATCGACGATGGCATGCGCCGCATGATGGAGCGCGGCGAGGACGTGTTCTACTACGTCACCGTCACCAATGAGAACGAAGCCCAGCCCAGCATGCCGGCAGGGGTGCAGGAAGGCATCCTGCGCGGCCTGTATTGTTTGGCGGCGAAACCCCAGGCACAGGCGCGCCTGCTGGCCTCGGGTCCGATCCTCAAGGAAGCCGTGGCGGCTGCCGCGCTGCTGCAGCAGCACTGGCAGATCGAGGCCGAGGTCTGGAGCGTGACCAGCTTCACCGAACTGGCACGCGATGGCGTGGCGGCGCAGCGCGCACAACGCCTGGAGGGCAGCGCTGCGCTGCCGTACGTGACGCAGCAGTTGCAGGCCAGCAGCGCACCGGTGATTGCCGTGAGCGACTATATCCGCACCTTGCCCGAGAGTATCCGCGCCTTCGTGCCGGCCACTTACGTTACGCTGGGCACCGACGGGTTTGGCCGCAGCGATACCCGGGTGAACCTGCGTGACTTCTTCGAGATCGATGCGCGCTGGATCGCCTACACGGCCCTGTGCGAAGTGTGGGGCGAGGATCGTGCACGACTGCAGGAAGCGGCGCGCACGCTGGGCATTGATACGGCCAAGCCGCTGTCGAGCACGGTATGAGCACGGTCCGGGCTTGACGGGCAGGGGATGCGTGAATGCCGGCCCGGCGGATTGAAAATCTCTCATCTGGCCGCGCGCCGTGTTTGCTATAGTGAAAACCGCCTGTGCATCACAGGCGGTTTTTTTATCCGCAGGTGATGCACGTTCCCGTCCATGAGATCAATTGAGGAGTCAATACGATGGCAGCACCCAAACGAATCGCGCTGGTGACCGGCGCCGGCTCCGGCATCGGCCGGCAGATCACCCTGGCGCTGCTGCGCGAAGGCTATGGCGTGGCCCTGGCCGGGCGCCGCCAGGATGCGCTGGAAGAGACCGTCAAGCTGGCCGGTGACGATGGCGCCAATGCCCTGGTAGTGGCCACTGACGTGACCGATGCAGCCTCGGTGAAGCAGCTCTTCGCCAGGACGAAGGAGCGCTTTGGCCGGCTGGACATGCTCTTCAACAATGCCGGCGTTTTCACCCCGCCGGTGTCGCTGGAGGAGATCAGTGTGGAGCAGTGGAAGTCGGCGGTGGATATCAATCTCACCGGTGTTTTCCTGTGCACGCAGGAGGCTTTCCGCATCATGAAGGAGCAGTCGCCGCGCGGCGGGCGCATCATCAACAACGGTTCGATCTCGGCCCACGCACCGCGGCCGTACTCGGCTGCCTATACGTCTACCAAGCATGCCATCACCGGCCTGACCAAGGCCACCTCGCTGGATGGTCGTGCCTATGACATCGCCTGCGGCCAGATCGACATCGGCAATGCGTCCACCGACATGACCACGCTGATGAAGAAGGGCACGCTGCAGGCCGACGGCAGCACCAAGGTCGAGCCGACCATGGATGCGGAGCACGTGGCCAAGGCCATCCTCTACATGGACAGCCTGCCGCTGGAGGCCAATGTGCAGTTCATGACGGTGATGGCGACCAAGATGCCTTATATCGGGCGTGGTTGAGTCCTCGCTCCCGTTACCCGATTGAAAATGGCCGCTGCACAATGCAGCGGCCATTTTCATTGGAAACCCGGGTAGCGCGAGGGGCTAGCCGATGAATGCCGACGGGCCCACTGCGAAGCGTGCGGCCAGTGCCTTGATCTGGCGCAGGTTGAGTTCGCGCTTGCCCCGCAGGATTTCCGAGACGACGCCCTGTGAGCCGATTTCCGGCAGGTCCGATTGCGTCAACTGATGTTGTTCCATCAGGAATTGCAGCACCTCGATGGGCGTGACGTCTTTCAGCGGGAAATGTTTTTCATCATATTCAGCGATGAGGCTGCCCAGGGTATCGACCAGGTCGGACAGGGGATGGGCTGCGTCAGCGGCGCCGGCATCGAGCAACTGGTTCAGGGTGGCGACGGCATGATCGTAATCCTGCTCACTGCGGATCGGACGCAACG
>JAFAMT010000236.1 GCA_019233085.1 Herbaspirillum sp. | reverse complement strand
TGAACTGGGTGATTTCAGATACGTAGGTGGTCTTTTTTCCGAAGATCATGATGAGGTCAGGCCAAAATGTTACACAGAAGCGGTATTTTACCTTGTCTTCATCAGGGATAATCAATTACCTATGACTGAGTCTTTATTCACCCGCCTACGCCGCCACGCTGCCGGTGTCGGTGGTTTTGTTGTTTTTTTGGCAATGTTTGGCTGCGACCGCAATGGCAATCCCATCGAGGAGTTCGGTTTGGACAAGTTGCAAAAGGGTATTTCCAGCGAAGCTGACGTGCGCGACGTGATGGGGCAGCCCGATACCGTCTGGGAGGATGGCGGAGGCGCCCGCACCCTGGAATATCCCAAGGGACCGGAAGGCATCCGCACCTGGATGTTCGCCATCGGCGCCTCCGGGACCCTGATCGACTTCAGCCAGGTGCTGACCCAAGAGCATTTCGACACCATCCGCCCCGGCATGAGCGCCGACGAGATACGCCGCCAGTTCGGCCGTCCGCGCAGCGTGGTGCAGTTCGCCCGCAAGAACGAGGAAGTGTGGGACTGGAAATACCGCTATGTGCACGAGGATCGCCTCTTCAACGTGCATTTCGACATCAATACCCGGCAGGTGGTGCGGACCTCGATTTCGGAGATTTCCGGGCACTAGGTCTCAGCGTATCCCCGCCCGCATGAACGACTGCACGAACTGCCGCTGGAACAGCAGGAAGGCCAGCAGCAACGGCGCCGAGGTCATCAGCGTGGCGGCGGTGATGATGGACCAGTCCACGCCCTGGTCGGTGGAGGAAAACACCTGCAGCCCCACCGTCAGCGGGCGCGATTCCACCGAGTTGGTGACGATCAGCGGCCACAGGAAGTTGTTCCAGTGGGTACTTACCGAAACCAGCCCGAAGGCAATATAGATCGGCTTGGCCAGCGGTACATACACCTGCATCAGGATCTGCAGCGGCGAGGCGCCTTCTACCGTGGCCGCCTCATCCAGCTCGCGCGGCACCGTCTTGAAGGTCTGGCGCAGCAGGAAGATGCCGAAGGCCGAGGCGAAGTAGGGCAGGCCGATGGAGACAATCGTGTCGCGCAGGCCCAGCAGGTTCATGGTCTGATAATTTTCCACGATGAGGATGTCGGGCATCACCATCAATTGCATCAGCACCAGCATGAACATCACATTGCTGCCCCGGAAGCTGAAGCGCGCGAAGGCATACGCGGCCAGCGTCGCCAGCACCATCTGCGCCACCAGGATCAGGCTCACCAGCAGGAAGGTATTGAGGAAGTAGCGCGGAAAGGGCGCCGCATGCCAGGCATTGGCGAAGTTCTCCAGCGTCAGCGGCGCGTCCAGGGCGAAGCGGGTGGCATAGGCGGCCGGGTGGAAGGCGGTCCACAGGGCATACAGCAGCGGCAGCAGCCACAGCAGTGCCAGCGTCCAGGCCGACAGCGTTTCCAGTGTGCGGCTGCGCGTGGCGAAGGGGGAGGTCGGCGCGATCATTGGTAGTGGGTCCTGCGGTCGAGGATGCGGAACTTCACCAGCGCGATCAGCCCCAGCAAGGCTAGCAGCACCACCGTCAGTGCCGCGGCGTAGGATGAGTCCCAGAAGGCGAAGCCGACTTCATAGATGTAGTACAGCAGCAGCGCACTGGCATTGTCCGGGCCACCCTTGGTCATCACCACGATATGGTCCACCAGCCGGAAGGCATTGATCAGGGCGTTGATGAGCACGAAGAGCGTGGTCGGCATCAGCAGCGGGAACTGCACCCGCCAGAAATACTGCCAGCGCGAGGCGCCCTCCAGCGCGGCCGCCTCGGCCAGCACCGGTGAGATCTGCTGCAGCGCGGCCAGGTAGAAGATCATGAAGAAACCGGCTTCCTTCCACACCGCCACTACCATCAGCGCGCCCAGCACCGTGTCGGGATTGCCCAGCCAGTTGTGCGAGGGCAGGCCGAGCGCGCCGGTGATCTGTTCCAGCAAGCCGTACTGAGGTGTGTAGAAGAACAGCCAGATATTGGCCACCGCGATCATGGGCAGCACCGTCGGCGTGAAATAGGCCAGGCGCAGTACGCTGCGCCCGGCCAGCCGTTCATTGACCCACAGGGCCATCAGGATGGCCAGGGCAATGGCCACCGGGATGGTGCCCAGGGCAAACCACAGGTTGTTGCACAAGGCCCGCCAGAACACCGGATCGTCCACCATCAGCGCATAGTTCTCCAGGCCGACAAACACCGACGGCCTGGCGCCCTTGGGCGTGGAAAAGAAGCTATGCCACAGCGTCGCCAGCGCCGGATAGTGCGTGAAGGCGATCAGCAGCACCATGGCTGGCGAGAGCAGCAGCCAGGGCAGGGCGGAAGAGGGCAGGCGTTTCATCGGCAGGCCTTTGTGCTGGCGAGGCTTAGCGACCGTAGGCGCGCAGGATGCGCTCGGCTTCGCGCTGGGCGTCCTTCAGGGCCGCGTCCGGCGTCTTGGTGCCGGACAGCGCCGCCTGCAGGTTGTCGTTCAGGGCCTTGGTCACGCGCTGGTTGTCATGGGTGGACAGTTCGGCCACGCCGTACTTCATCTGTTCGCGGGCAACGTCGGCGGCAGGGACATCCTGCAGGTACTTCTTCATTTCCGGCGTATCCCAGGCGTCCTGGCGCGGTGCCACGTAGCCAGTGGCGATCGACCATTGGGCCGCGCGCGCCGGCTCGGTGGCGAAGCGGATGAACTTCATGGCAGCCTGCTGCTCGGCCGGGGAGGTCTTGTTGAAGACGTAGAAATTGCCACCACCGGTGGGGCTGCCCGGATGCTTGATGCCCGGCAGCATGGCCACGCCGAAGGGGAAGCTGGCATTGGTGCGGATGTTGGTGAGGTTGCCGGTGGTGGTCCAGACCATGGCCGCCTTCTGCTCCAGGAAGTCCTTGGGGGTGGTGCCCCATTCGATGGCACCCGCCGGCATGACCTTGTCGCGGGTGGTCAGGTCGACCCAGTGCTGCAGGGCCTGGACCGCGCCGGGCTTGTCGAAGTAGGTTTTGGTGCCGGCGCTGTTCATCAGGATGGTGTCGTTGGAGGCCGTCATGGCCTGGAACATCCAGTAGCCGAACCCGGTGGAGGGGATCTTCACGCCCCACTGGCTGACGTTGCCGGCGGCGTCGCGCTTGGTCAGTTTCCTGGCGGCGTCCACCATCTCATTCCAGGTGGCGGGTGCCTTCTCGGGGTTCAGGCCGGCTTCCTTGAACAGGGTCTTGTTGTAGTACATCACGATGGTCGAGCGCTGGAAGGGAATGCCCCAGGTCTTGCCTTCGGTCTGGCTATTTTCCATGAAGCCCTTGTAGAAACCATCGATCCACTTCTTGTCTTCGGCGCTATTGGCCAGGCTATCGATGGGGACGATGGCGTTCTCGTCGATCAGCGTGAAGAGGTCGGTCGACAGCAGCACCGCCAGCGTCGGCGGGGTACCGCCCTTGAAGGCGGTCAGCGCCTTGACGATGCTCTCCTGGTAGGTGCCGGCATAGATGGCCTTGACCTTGATGTCCGGATTGGCCTTCTCGAAGTCGGCCACCATGCTGTCGATGGTCTTGGTCACCGCGCCGCCGACGGCGACCGGGTAGTAGAAACTGATCTCGACCGGATTGGCCGCCAGGACCGGGGCGCTGAAGGCGGCGGTGACGGCCAGTGCGGCCAGGGACTTCAGGATGGTTCTACGCATGAGACATCTCCATGAGGGGAAAGGTGGACTTGCAACGGAAAACGGCAAGCGCATCAGCCATGGCGCCGGCCGCTGTCGCGCTCGAAGAAATACTGGTCGCGGCCATCCCAGGCCAGCCGTATCGCATCGCCGGCGCGCAGGCTGTGCTGGCCCGGTACCCGCGCCAGCAGCGAGGCCTGGCCGATGCGCGCGGCCACGATGGTGTCGGCGCCGAAGTATTCGACCGTCTCCACCACGGCGGCCACGCCGTCGTCGGCGATGCGGATGTGCTCCGGGCGCAGGCCCAGCTGCAGCGGCGTGGTGGCGCCGTCCCTGACCCTGTGCGTGCTGCCCGCGATGACCAGGCCTCGCGGGGAGGGCTCCAGCGCCAGCAGGTTCATGGGTGGGGTGCCGATGAAGCGGGCCGCGAAGGCGCTGGCCGGTTGCGCATACAGCTGCGCCGGTGGCGCATCCTGCTCGATGCGGCCATCGCGCAGCAGGATCACCTGGTCGGCCATGCTCATGGCCTCGGTCTGGTCGTGGGTGACGTAGATCATGGTCATGCCGAGCTGCTGCTGCAGGGCGTGGATCTCGCGGCGCATCTCCTGGCGCAACTGGGCGTCGAGGTTGGAGAGCGGCTCGTCCATCAGGCAGACCGGGGCATCGGCGATGATGGCGCGGCCCAGCGCCACGCGCTGCTGCTGGCCGCCGGAGAGCTGCGCCGGACGCCGCT
>JAFAMT010000039.1 GCA_019233085.1 Herbaspirillum sp. | reverse complement strand
GGAACGGGCCGGCGCCACCATGGAAGAAGTGGTGGCCAGCGTCAAGCGGGTCACCGACGTGGTCGCCGAAATCTCCGCGGCCAGCAGCGAACAGAGCCAGGGCATAGGACAGATCAACGATGCCATCGTGCAGATGGACCAGGTCACCCAGCAGAATGCCGCGCTGGTCGAAGAGGCAGCGGCGGCGGCGCAATCGCTGCAAGAACAATCGCAACGGCTGAGCAAGACCGTGGGTGTCTTCAGGCTGCATGCGAGTGACGCGCCGCGCAGCCATGTCTCGGCGCATCGACCCGCGACCAGGTCCGCTCTGGCCGTGCCGGTGCGCCAGTCTTCACCGGCTCGGCCAGCTGTCAAGCATGTCGAAGAGCCTGCCTGGGAACAGTTCTGAGCATCATCCCGCGCAGGTAATTCTGACCGTTGCCGACCACGCAGAAGCACCTTCAGGAATGGTCAGCAAATAAGCTTGGCGCAGAGCGCCGCAAGGCATCCCGAGGCCCGCAGTAGTGGCTAGAATCGCCGTACACGATCGACGTGACGGCGATTTTTTTTGCATCCTCCTGTCGCAGCAGACTTGGCAAGGCAGCACGCGACAGAGGGCAAGCACTCTTGCGAGAGGAGGGACATGGATATCAAGAACATCAGGATCAGCACCCGACTGACCATTGCCTTCAGCGGGCTGCTGGTGGTCATGGGGATCATCGCCGTGGCAGGCTTGATCGGTTTGTACAGTGCGGGCGCGGCCACCAAGGAGATCGTGGACGAGCACTATGCGCGCATCGCCCTGGCCACGGATATCCGCAGCAGCACCAACAGCGCCGCGCGTACGCTGCGCAGTGCCATGCTGGCACGCAGCGAGGCGGAGATGGACGAATTCCTGGCCCAGACCGAGAGCGTCGACAAGGACGCCACCACCGGACTGCTTGCGCTGGCGGCACGGGCGCACGATACCGAGCGCGGCAGCGCGCTGTTCAAGCTGGTCAACCAGGCGCATGACGACTACGTCGACATCGAGAAGAAGATGGTGGAGCTGGTCCGCCAGCAGGAACGCGAGGTCACCACCGACTACCTGTTCGACCGGCTGGTTCCGCGCCAGAAGAGCTACCTCTCGGCGCTCGACAATTACGTCAGCTACCAGAGGAGCCTGATGGATGAGAGCGTGGCCAGCGGCGAGCGCGTGATCAGCTCCGCGGTGGCGCTCATGATCAGCCTGGCGGTACTGGCCATCCTGTTCTGCGCCATCAGTGCGTGGCTGGTCACGCGCTCCATTACCCGGCCATTGAACCAGGCGGTCGATGTCGCCAGCGCGGTCGCCAAGGGTGATCTCACCATGCAGATCACGGCCACCAGCCGCGATGAAACCGGCCTGCTGCTGGCGGCGCTGCACGCCATGCGCCATAACCTGCATCGCATCGTCACCGAGGTCCGCCACGGCAGCGACACCATCAGTTCCACCTCCGACCAGCTGGCCGCAGGCAACCAGGATCTGTCGGCCCGCACCGAGCAACAGGCCGGCGCCGTGGAGGAGACGGCATCGGCCATGGATGAACTGACCGCGACCGTGCGCCAGAACGCCGACAACGCCCGCCAGGCCGATACGCTGGCCAGCAAGGCATCCGAGATCGCGATGCAGGGTGGCAGCGTGGTCAGCCAGGTGGTGCAGACCATGGGCGAGATCAACGAGGCTTCGCGCAAGATCGTCGACATCATCAGCGTCATCGATGGCATTGCCTTCCAGACCAATATCCTGGCGCTCAATGCGGCCGTCGAAGCCTCCCGCGCCGGCGAGCAGGGCCGTGGTTTTGCGGTGGTGGCCGCCGAAGTGCGCACGCTGGCCCAGCGCAGCGCCATGGCCGCGCGCGAGATCAAGGAGCTCATCGATGATTCCGTGGCGCGGGTAGACAATGGCAGCCGCCTGGTCGAGCGCGCCGGCGCCACCATGGCCGAGGTGGTGGCCAGCGTCAAGAGCGTCAGCCATGTGGTCGGCGAGATCGCCGCCGCCAGCCAGGAACAGGGCGATGGCATCGGCCAGATCGCCGGGTCCATTGCGCAGATGGACAAGATGACCCAGCAGAACGCGGCCCTGGTGGAAGAGGCCGCCGCTGCCGCCGGGCTGCTGCAGGAGCAATCGCAGCGCCTGGGCCGCACGGTGAGCGTGTTCAAGTTGCACGACGTGCAGATCGTCGCCACTGCACCCAAGGCCGTGCCGCCGCTGCCGCCCACGCGGATCGCGGCCCGGCCCGCCAGCGCGGGCGTACCCGCCAAGGCGGTGGGTGTCGAGGAAGCGGCCTGGGAGCAGTTCTGAAGCGAGCCTGGTTTGCGCCCCGGCATCAGGCGTCGGGCGCAACGAGCAAGAAGGCGAGACCTCACCTGGCGATTGCCGATGGCGTGAGATACAATGTATCTCAATCAGTCACATTAGGAGGCCGTCATGCCTGCCACCACCATGGTCCACGTTCGCGTGGACGAGAACGTCAAGGCGCAAGCTACAGAAACGCTGGCCTCGATGGGTCTTACCCTCTCCGATGCGATTCGCGTGTTCCTGACCCGTGTCGTCGCCGACAAGGAACTGCCGTTCGCGCTCAAGGCACCGAACGCCACAAGCCGCGTCGCCATCGCCGAGGCTAACGAGATCGTCAAGAGCCGTCGCGCTCGTTTCGCAACGGCGCAGGCTCTGCTCGATGACCTCGAAGAAGCCGGCCGCAAGTAAGCGGGCCAAGCTGCCGCGCGCGTCGGACTACACCAGGGACTTCCTCAAGGACTGGCAGCGCCTGTCCCATTTCGGCCGGTACGACATGAAGCGGCTGAAAGAGGCCATGACACTGTTGATCGCCAACGACGGGCCGCTGCCGCCCGAATGGCTCGATCATCCTCTCATCGGTGAGTGGACTGGCCATCGCGAGTGCCACATCGGCGGTGACTTCCTGCTGATCTATACGCTCGACGACGCTGGCAAGAGCGGCTTGGTCGTCTTCGTGCGCAGCGGTACTCATTCCGAGCTGTTCTCTTGACCAGCCAAATGGCAGGGCCTGCTTTCGCTTCGGCGAAAACCTAGATGGTCCGCAACTGCACCACCCCGGTAAAGGCGATGCGCACCACCAGGCCCTGGCCGGAGGCGGGCGCGGCCAGCGTCACGCTGGCGTGGTGCAGGGCGGCGATCTCGCGCACGATGGACAGGCCCAGCCCGGTGCCGCCCGGGTTGACATGCTGGGTGGTGCCGGCCCGGTAGAAGGGTTCGAACACGCGTTCGCGTTCGGCTTCGGGGATGCCGGGGCCGTTGTCTTCCACTTCCAGCACCGCGCCGGTGGGCTCGCCGGCCACGCTGGTGGCGCGCACCCGCAGGGTCACCTGGCCATGGGCGGGGGTGTAGCGCAGGGCGTTGTCCAGCAGGTTGACCATCAGCTCATGCAGCAGCAGGGCATTGGCCTGGATGCCGATATCGCCCTCTGTGTCGAAGGCCAGGGCGATGTCGCGCTCCACCGCCAGTTGCGACAGTTCCAGCGCCACCTGGCGTGCCGCGTCGGTGAGCGAGACCCAGGTGGTGCTACCTTCGGCGGCGCCATGTTCAGCGCGCGCCAGCGTGAGCAGGCGGTTGGCCAGCTGCACCGCCGCATCGGTGGTGCGCGCCATGCCCTGTACCAGTTCGCGCATCTCGTTGGCATCGATATGCTCGCGGCGCAGCTCGCGCAACGTCAGTTCGGCCTGGGTCTTCAAGACCGTCAGGGGCGTGCGCAACTGGTGAGAGGCATCTGCGATGAAGCGGCGCTGGCCGCTGATGAGGGCCTGCAGGCGTTCCATGTAGCCGTTCATGGCCAACACCAGGGGGCGCATCTCCTTGTGCACCAGTGCCGGATCGAACCCGGACAGGTCGGTGGGCGAACGCGATTCCACCTCGCCGCGCAACTGCATCACCGGACGCAGCACGAAGCGCACCGCAAACCACACCAGCAGCGCCGCCACTGTCACCAGCGTGCCTTGCCGCCATAGCGTATCGAAGAGGATCTTGCGCGTCATGCCGTGGCGCCCCTCCATGGTCTCGCCGACCTGGATCAGGGCGATGCCGCGCATGCTGTCGTCATACACCGGCTGCAGCAGCGCGGCGATGCGGATGGGTTGGCCGTGGTAGTCGGCCTGGTAGAAGCGCACCAGCGCCGGATAGACCTCGGAGCGCTTGACCCCCGACGGCACCGGCGGCAGGTCGCCATAGCCCGAGACCAGTTCCCCTTCCAGGCCGGTGACCTTGTAGTAGATGCGACCCAGGTTGTCGGTCTCGAAACTGTCCAGCGCCACATACGGGACATCGGCCGTGACGCGGCCATCGACGATGGCCACTCGCTCGGCCAGGGCGCGGGTGGATGCCAGCAGCGAGCGGTCGTACGCCAGGTCGGCCACCTCCAGCGCGTTGTAGTAGACCGAGACCGCATCCACCGCCACCAGCAACGTCAGCGGGATCAGCAGCCAGCGTACCAGCTGGCTGCGCAGGTTACCCAGGCGGCGCACCGCCTGCGTCATTGCACGACCTGCAGCAGGTAGCCCAGGCCGCGCAGGGTGGTGATGCCCACGCGGCCGGGACCACCCTGCTCCAGCTTCTTGCGCAGGCGGTGGATGTAGATCTCGATGGCATCCATGTTGGCGTCGTCTTCCAGCGAGAAGACCTGCTGGAACAGCTTTTCCTTGGGCACCGTATGGCCATTGCGCACCATCAGCGCTTCCAGCACCGCATGCTCGCGCGGTGTCAGGGCCAGCAGTTCGCCGCCGTAGCTGAAGGTGCGCGAGACGGTGTCGAAGCTCAGCGCGCCACAGGTGAGGGTGATGGCTTCATTGTTCTGCGAGCGTCGCAGCAGGGCCTTGATGCGTGCTTCCAGCTCTTCCAGTTCGAAGGGCTTGGCCAGGTAGTCGTCGGCGCCCATGTTGAGGCCGCTGACGCGGTCTGCCAGTCCGCCACGCGCGGTCAGGATCAGCACCGGCGTGCGGTTGCCGCGCCCGCGCATGCGTTTCAGTACTTCCAGTCCATCCATGCGCGGCAGCGTCAGGTCCAGGATCACCAGCGCATAGTCCTGGGTGAGCAGCAGGCTGTCGGCATCGGCGCCGTTGTGGGCACAGTCCACGGTGAGGTGGGCGTCGCGCATGGCCTTGGCCAGCCAGCGCGAGAGTTCGATATGGTCTTCCACCAGGAGGATGCGCATGATGCCGCCTTTTGATCTTGTCTTGTCGGTGTGGCGCGATGTCACCGTGTCATGGTGATGTGGCCACTTGTACTTGTCTCAAGCGCGGATGCTAACAGATGGCCCGCCGTCTTTGAAACGTCAGGAGCTGACAATTGCGGAAACTGCGTAGCGCGACAGGTACACCGACAGCTTCACTGAAAGCCGACTGAAAGCCTTTTCTTGTACGATGCGCCCATATTCAAAAAAACCATCCCGGAGACACAGCATGAACTTCCATCCCGCAGCACTCCATCCCGTCCTGTCCTGACCCGCCATGCAGGCGAGTCGCTGGCGCAGCTTGTTGGCCGCATGCCTGCTGGCGTGTGCGCTGCCGTGCGCGCTGGCGGTGGAGTGCATCGTACCGGCCAAGCCCGGTGGCGGCATGGATGCCTCGTGCAAGTTGCTGCGCCGGGTGATGCAGGAACAGGGCAGCAAGGAAGCCTTCAACCTCAGCTATCTGCCCGGTGGCATCGGTGCGGTGGCATGGGGTTCGGTGGCCGCGCAGCGGCGCGGCGGGCCGGACAGCCTGGTGGCCTTCTCGGGCGGTTCCCTGCTCGGACTGGCGCAGGGAAAGTATGGTCGCGCCGATGTGAGTGATGTGCGCTGGGTGGCCGGCATCGGCATCGACCACGGCATGGTGGCCGTGCGCAGCGACGCCCCCTGGCACGACCTGAAGCAGTTGTTGCAGGCCATGCGCAAGGACCCCGCCAGCGTCACGGTGGGTCTGTCGGGCACGGTGGGCAGCCAGGACTGGCTGAAGTTCTCCATGCTGACGGCGCGTGCGGGCATGGCGCCGCGGCAGTTCCGCTTCGTCGCCCTGGAGGGCGGCGGCGATTCCTTCGCGGCCTTGCAGGCGGGGCATGTGCAGGTGGTGTCGGGGGATGCATCGGAGGCGGCCCATTTCATCGCCGAAGGCCGCGTCAGGATACTGGCGGTGCTTTCCGAACAGCGCCTGCCGGGGTTGCTGAAGCACGTGCCGACGGCGCGCGAGCAGGGCTATGAGGTGGTGTGGCCGATCATCCGTGGCTTCTACATGAGCCCGCATGTATCCGAGGCCAGCTACCGGTATTGGGTACGGTATTTCGACAAGGCGCTGGCTGATCCCGCATTCGATCGCCAGCGCAGTCAGAGTGGCTTGCAGCCTTTTGCCATGACCGGCAAGCCGCTCTCGGATTACGTCGCGCAGGCAGTGGCGCGATATCGCAAGCAGTCCCAGGAGTTGGGCCTGGTGCGCTGACAAGTATTGCCGCAAACGCCGTCAGGCGTGTTCTGTGGGCTTGCCGGCACGGGCCGTCTTAATCATCAAGGAGAATCCATGTTGCATCAACGTCGCCTGAGCCTGGCGCTCGGTCTGGCCCTCGCTTTGCCTGTCACTTTCAGCGGTGTGGCGCATGCCGACACGCCGGCTGCCGCCCCGGCTGGTTATCCGGCCGATTACGCCAAGGTCGTCGAAGGCGCCAGGAAGGAAGGCAAGATCGTCATCTACAGCACCACCGACTCCAAGGCTGCCGAGTCGCTGATCAAGGATTTCAGTGCGCTCTACCCGGCCGTCAAGGTCGAGTACAACGACATGAATTCCACCGAAGCCTACAACCGCTTCATCTCCGAAGCCGCCGCCGGTGGCGCCACCGCCGACGTGATGTGGTCGGCTTCGATGGACCTGCAGGTCAAGCTGGCCGCCGAAGGCTACGCGCTGGGCTACAAGTCGCCCGAGGCCTCGCATCTGCCGGGCTGGGCCAACTGGAAGGACACCGCCTACGGCACCACCTTCGAGCCCGCCGCCATCGTCTACAACAAGCGCCTGGTGGCCGAATCCGAAGTGCCGACCACCCATGCCGAATTCACCCAGCTGCTCACCAGCAAGCAGGACAAGTTCAAGACCAAGGTCACCACCTACGATATCGAGAAGTCCGGCGTGGGCTTTAGCCTCATGACCTACGATCTCAAGTACAACCCGCAGTTCTGGGACTTTGCCAAGGCGATGGGTGGCGTGTCGGCACGGGTGCAATCGTCGACCGGCACCATGCTCGAACGCATCTCCTCGGGCGAGAACCTGATCGGCTACAACATCCTCGGCCCTTATGCCCTGGTGCGCGCCAAGAAGGACCCCTCCATCGGCGTAGCCTTCACCAAGGACTACAACCTGGTGCTCTCGCGCGTGATCTTCATCAACAAGGCCGCCAAGAACGTCAACGCCGCCAAGCTGTGGGTGGACTACATCCTCTCCAAGCGCGGCCAGACCATCATCGCCAACGATGCGCAGCTCTTCGCCATCCGCGGTGACGTCACCGGCGCCACCACCTCGGCCGAGCTGAGCAAGCAACTGGGCGCGGCCTTGAAGCCCATGCCGGTCTCCACCGAACTGCTGGAATACCTGGACCAGAAGAAGCGCCTGGATTTCCTCAAGCAGTGGAAGGACGCCACCAGGAAGTAAGTCAACCCCCTCCGTTCGGACTGAGTAGACCGGCAGGCAGGTATCGCAGGCGCGGGCGCGTCTTCGATACGCCGCTGTCGCGGCTACTCAGCCCGAACGGCAGGCAAGACGCCACCGTCATCCATCGCTGTTTCCGGAGTGCGGGGTGGTCCGCCTCTGTAGGCGGCCTGTTGCCGTCGTTCTGCCGGCCTCCGATTTTCCAGCTCATTCATGAGGCATTCCATGCAATCCTCCACCACGCTCCCTCGCAGCGAGTCCGCCCTGCCGGCCCGCCGCCTGCGCCTGAACTGGCCGCGCGGCCTGGTCGTGCTGCTGGCGGCACTGGCCATCTTCGTGCCGCTGCTGCTGATCTTCTACCAGAGCTTCCTGTCGGCGCCGTTCTTCGCGCCCGTCAAGGAACTGACCCTGGATTCCTACCGGTTCATCTTCGATGATCCCGACTTCCGCCAGGCCTTCATCAATGGCTTCACGCTGGCTGCCGGCCTGACCGTGATCGCCGTGCCGCTGGGGGGCATGCTGGCCTTCCTGATGGTGCGCACCGACCTGCCCGGACGCAACTGGATCGCGCCGGCCCTGATGGTGCCCATCTTCGTCTCGCCCATGGTGATCGGCTTCGGTTACGTGGTGTCGATGGGTCCGGTGGGCTTCTATACCGTGTGGTTCAAGAGCCTGCTCTCGGCCATCGGCATCGAGGGCGATCCCTGGAACATCTACGCCTTCCCCAGCATCGTCCTCATCGCCGGCCTGACCCACGTGCCGCACGTCTACCTGTATGCCTCCTCGGCCCTCAAGAGCCTGGGCTCGGACGTCGAGGAAGCCGCCCGCGTGGCCGGCGCCTCGCCGTTGCAGGTCGCCCTGAACGTATCGCTGCCGATGATCATGCCGGCGCTGGCCTATTCCGGCGTGCTGGTGTTCTTCCTCGGCTTCGAGGTGTTCGGCCTGGTGCTGGTGCTGGGCGATCCGGAAGGCCACCTGGTCCTGCCGACCTATCTCTACAAGCTCACCAACAAGCTGGGTACGCCCTCTTACCACCTCATGGCGGCGGTGGCCGTTTGCCTGGTGGCGGTGACCATGCCGCTGGTGATGATGCAACGCTGGCTGCTGCGCTCGGCCAACAAGTACGTGGCCATCAAGGGCAAGGGCGCGCGCCAGAAGGCGCTGCCGCTGGGCAAGTGGCGCTGGGTGGCCTTTGCGCTGATCGCGGCATGGCTGCTCTTCACCGTCGTCATCCCGCTCTCCGGCATCGCGCTGCGTACCTTCGTCTCGCACTGGGGCGATGGCGTGAACCTGGTGGAGGTGCTGACGCTGGAGAACCTACGCAATGTCTGGGACCAGCCCTCGCTGGTGCGCGGCATCATCAACACGGTCTTGATCGGTGTCATCGGCGGCGCCCTGGCCGTGGCCTGCTATACCGCCATCGCCCTGGCCATGCACCGCAAGCAGGACGGCGTGACGCGCTTCCTCGACTACAGCGTGCTGGTGCCGCGTGCGGTGCCGGGCCTGCTGGCCGGCCTGT
>JAFAMT010000419.1 GCA_019233085.1 Herbaspirillum sp. | reverse complement strand
CGGCGACCAGTTGCTTGATGCGCGCGTCGAAGACGGTGACGGGCTGGGCCACCTTGTGCAGGCGAGGATCGGGGTAGCGGAGGATGTTGAGCTGGGCCATACGTGGAATTCTCGGAAATCGTGTTCGGTGGAGCAGGGTGGTTCGGCGCTCGTCATTTGTCGAGCTGCCGGGAAATTCGTTTCGGGATTGTCTGTTAAATGCGGCCAGGTTGCGGTGCTTCAAGCGCGACCGGGGCAGAATCAGCCTCCTGGTCGCCGGGAATGTCGCGTGACCATTGCCTGTTTTCCCGATCAAGTTGAAAAAGTGTATCACAGCGCTGCTCGCGTCTCCCGGAAAGCCGCGCCGACAGCCGATGAGCGCTGCACGAGAACATGGACGACCACCTGCACACCGAACGCGATGATGTTGATGACGACCCGGGCAGCCCCGCCGCCTGGTTGCGACTGTCCCTGGCCGAGGGCGTGGGACCAGCCAGCGTGCGCCGCCTGCTGGCGGCTTTCGGCCTGCCAGGGCGGATCTGGCGAGCCAGCCACCATGAGCTGGCTGCCGTGGTGGGCCCGGCCATCGCGGCGGCCGTGCTCAAGCCGCTCGCGCCACGTCAACAGGCGCGCATGGCGGCCACGCTGGCCTGGCTGCAGCTGCCCGGCCATTCCATCCTGACGCTGGCCGACGCCGACTATCCTGCGGCCCTGCTGCAGATTCCCGACCCGCCGCCCTTGCTGTATCTGCGCGGCAATCCAGCCTTGTTGCGCAACGAGGCGCTGGCCGTGGTCGGCAGCCGCAATGCCACCGCGCAGGGCGTGGCGCACGCGGAACGCTTTTCGGAGGAGCTCAGCCGGGCCGGCCTGACCATCGTCTCCGGCCTGGCGCTGGGCATCGACGCGGCCGCCCATGAAGGCGGCTTGCGTGGCATCGGCTCGACCGTGGCAGTGATCGGTACCGGCATCGATATCGACTACCCGCTGCGCCATCGCGCCCTGGCGCAACGCATTGCCGAACGGGGCTGCATCGTCAGCGAGTATGCGTTGGGCACGCCACCGCTGGCGGCCAATTTCCCGCGTCGCAACCGGTTGATCTCGGGGCTCTCGCGGGCGGTACTGGTGGTGGAGGCGGCGGCGCAGTCGGGCTCGCTGATCACCGCCCGCATGGCAGCCGAGCAGGGGCGCGATGTGTTCGCCATTCCCGGATCCATCCATGCGCCGCTGGCCAAGGGTTGTCATCAGTTGATCCGCCAGGGCGCCAAGCTGGTCGATACCACGCAGGACATCCTGGAAGAGTTTGCAGGCAGGCAAGCTGCCCCGGTGGCAAGCAAGTTTGTTGCGGTCGCTGATGTTGATCCGGCAAGTTCCCTTGTGCTGCAGGCAATGGGCCATGATCCCATCGATGCCGATACCCTGGCCACCCGCTGCGCGCTTGATGTGGCTGCCCTGGCAGGCTTATTGCTCACGCTGGAACTGGCAGGCCGTGTCGAGCTGTTGCCGGGTGCGCAATATCGGCGTCTGGCGTGAAGAAATTAATTCCCGCGGCCCGGCAAATCCTGCCATACTGGCCTTGGCTGACTTGTACATTGATAACCTTCGCGATAGAGTACGCCCATGTTTGATGTCCTCGTTTACCTGTACGAAACCTACTATCGCCCCGATGCCTGCCCCGAGCCGGAGGCCCTGGTCAAGAAATTGTCGGCGATCGGTTTCGAAGAAGATGAAATCTCCCAGGCACTCGGATGGCTGACGGATCTGGAAGTCGCCAATCACGAATTCGCCGATAACTACCCCCGCCAGACCGCCTTCTCCTTCGGTACCCGTATCTACGCGCGCCAGGAGAGTGATGTGCTGGGTGTGGAAGCCATGGGTTTCATCCAGTTCCTGGAGTCGGCCAAGATGCTCGACCCCATCCAGCGCGAGATCGTCGTCGAGCGTGCGCTGGCTGCCGGTGAGGCACCTGTGGGCCTGGAAAAGCTCAAGGTCATCGTCCTGATGGTCTTGTGGAGCCAGGGCAAGGAACCGGATGGCCTGATGTTCGAGGAACTGTTCCTCGACGACGAAGACGCCGAACCACGCCTGTTGCACTGAGGTATCCGGGCGTTGGCTCCTTCCCGTCAGGTTGAGGGGCCTGGCCATGGCCGGGGAACGTCCGATCCGCACGAATTCATCGCCCAGGCGGCAGAAACACTGAAACGGCAAGCCCTTGTGCTTGCCGTTTCATTTGCATCACGCTTATCATTCCCCCGCGTTGGCCCGATATTGGCTACTATATAAAAATTCCGTTGTCCACAGGCAATGAAACGCCGGCAGCAAGCTGCCGCCGCCGCGCCTGGGGCGACATGGTGTTGTTTCGGGACATCCCGGCCCCAGATGGGCATGGACGCCGTACCGCAACGCGCCAGCAATCGACCTCTCACACTCGAGACCACTACTTATGAGCAAGACCCTCATCATTGCCGAGAAGCCCTCTGTCGCGAATGACATCGCGAAGACGCTCGGCGGCTTCACCAAGCACGATGAGTATTTCGAATCCGACGAGTACATCCTGTCATCGGCCGTCGGTCACCTGCTGGAAATTGCAGTCCCTGAGGAATACGACGTCAAGCGCGGCAAGTGGAGCTTCACCCACCTGCCGATGATCCCCCCGCACTTTGCCCTCAATCCGATCGCCAAGACCGAGTCGCGCCTGAAGGTGCTCTCCAAGCTGATCAAGCGCAAGGATGTGACCACCCTCATCAACGCATGTGACGCGGGCCGCGAAGGAGAACTGATCTTCCGCCTCATCGCGCAGTACACCAAGGCCAAGCAGCCGGTGAAGCGCCTGTGGCTGCAATCGATGACGCCGGGCGCCATCCGCGAGGGCTTTGCCCACCTGCGTGACGACGAGGAGATGCTGCCCCTGGCCAATGCGGCGCGCTGCCGCAGCGAGGCCGACTGGCTGATCGGCATCAATGGCACCCGCGCCATGACCGCCTTCAACTCCAAGGAAGGCGGCTTCTACCTCACCACCGTGGGGCGCGTGCAGACGCCGACGCTGTCCATCGTGGTCGAGCGGGAAGAGAAGATCAAGAAGTTCGTCCCCCGCGATTACTGGGAAGTGCACGCCGAGTTCGTCTGCGCCGCCGGCATCTACAAGGGCCGCTGGCTGGACAAGGGCCACAAGAAGGACGAGAACGACCCCGAGAAGCGCCCCGAGCGCCTGTGGAGCCGTGCCGCCGCCGATTCCATCGTGGCCGCCTGCCGCGACAAGCAGGGCAATGTCACCGAGGAATCCAAGCCGACCACGCAGATGTCGCCGGGCCTGTTCGACCTGACCAGCCTGCAGCGCGAAGCCAACTCGCGCTTCGGCTTCTCGGCCAAGAACACCCTGGGCCTGGCCCAGGCGCTGTATGAAAAGCACAAGGTGCTGACCTACCCGCGTACCGATTCGCGCCACCTGCCCGAGGACTACATCAACACCGTCAAGGACACGATGGAGGCGCTGGCGGAGAACAACAACTACCACCAGTTCTCCAAGCAGATCCTCAAGCAAGGCTGGGTCAAGCCCAACAAGCGCATCTTCGACAACACCAAGATCAGCGACCACTTCGCCATCATCCCGACCACCCAGGTGCCCAAGAACCTGTCGGAGCCGGAGCAGAAGCTCTACGACCTGGTGACGCGCCGCTTCATGGCGGTGTTCTTCCCGCCGGCCGAGTTCCAGGTGACGACCCGCTTCACCGAAGTATCGGGTCATCAGTTCAAGAGCGAAGGCAAGGTCATGATCAACCCCGGCTGGCTGGCCATCTACGGCAAGCAGGTCGAGGAAGACGACAAGGACAAGGAAGGCGGCGGCAACCTGGTGGCCGTGGCCCAGGGCGAAAAGGTCAAGACCGACAAGGTGACGGCCAACGGCCTGGTCACCAAGCCGCCGGCCCGCTACACCGAAGCCACGCTGCTGTCGGCCATGGAAGGTGCGGGCAAGCTGGTGGATTCCGACGAGTTGCGCGAGGCCATGGCCGGCAAGGGCCTGGGGACGCCAGCCACGCGCGCGGCCATCATCGAAGGCCTGCTGAACGAAAAGTACCTGATCCGCGAAGGCCGCGAGATGATGCCCACCGCCAAGGCCTTCCAGCTGATGACGTTGCTGCACGGCCTGGGTGTGGACGAACTGACCGAACCGGAACTGACCGGCGAGTGGGAACACAAGCTGGCCCAGATGGAGCGCGGCAAGATCAGCCGCGACGAGTTCATGCGCGAGATCGCGCAGATGACCCAGATCATCGTCAAGCGCGCCAAGGAATACGATAACGACACCATCCCCGGCGACTATGCGACCCTCAACACGCCCTGCCCCAATTGCGGTGGCGTGGTGAAGGAAAACTATCGTCGCTTCGCCTGCACCAAGTGCGAATTCTCGATGAGCAAGGTGCCCGGCGGGCGCCAGTTCGAGATCGCCGAAGTGGAAGAGCTGCTGCAGAACCGCACCATCGGCCCGCTGCAGGGATTCCGCTCCAAGATGGGCCGCCCGTTCGCGGCCATCCTGAAGATTTCGCGCGACGAAGAGATCAAGAACTTCAAGCTGGAATTCGACTTCGGCCAGGACCAGGCCGATGGCGAGGGCGGCGAGCCGGTGGACTTCAGCGAGCAGACC
>JAFAMT010000058.1 GCA_019233085.1 Herbaspirillum sp. | reverse complement strand
TTGAGCAAGTAATTAGAACACCACACCTGAACCGAGAATGATGTTGGCGTAAGGTGTGCACTCACCGGTGCGGATACAGGCACGCGCCCGTCGGGTTTGTTCCTTGAAGGCCTCGTGGGAGACGGAACGCTTCTGTGGCAAGCCCAGCGCCTCGATGTGCGCCGCCATGGCCGGGCTGGCCGCCGCCAGTTCATCGGCCACGACGTGGTACTCGACCTGCAGCTCGGTAAGCACCGTCTGCAGCACGCTCATGAAATCGGGGATCCCGCGCGTGAGCGCCAGGTCGATCACCGGCACGCCGGGCGGCACCGGCAGGCCGACGTCCCCGATGACCAGCGTATCGCCATGACCCATGGTGGCGATCACCTGGGAAATGGCGGCATTGAGCAAGGCGGTTTTCTTCATGGCTATCCTGGTGATTGCTGGCGATTGCTAGTGATTGCTGACGTGTCCAGATGGTCAGAGCACGACTTCGTCGCGGATGGGAATGGAGGTCTGGGCACCGGCACGGGTGACGCTCAGGGCCGCTGCAGCCTGGCCGTAGGCGATGGCCTCGAACTGGTCGCGGCCTTGCGCCAGGGCTGCGATGAAGCCGCCGATGAAGGTATCGCCTGCGGCCGTGGTATCGACGGCCTCGACCTTGCGCGCCTGCAGATGGCGCCGCTGGCCATCGGCGAAGGAACCATAGACGCCCTTCTCCCCCAGCGTCACCACCACGTTGCGCGAACCCAGTGCGTGCAGCCTGTCGGCCAGCAGCGGGATGTCTTCGGAGGCCAGGCCGGCCAGCATGGCGGCTTCGATCTCGTTGAGGATGAGGTAGTCGATCTTTTGCAAAAGCTCCTCCGGCAGCGCATGCACCGAGGCCGGCGCTGGTGCCGGATTGAGAACCACCGTCTTGCCCAGCGCATGGGCCAGTTCGATGGCGTGGATGACGGTCGCCATCGGCACTTCCAGTTGCAGCAGGACGATGGAAGCCCGTTCGATCAGGCTACGGGCGCGCTCGATGCGGTCGATATCGAGCCGCCCATTGGCCCCCGCGGCGATGACGATGCTGTTCTGCGCCTGCGCGTCGACCATGATGGAGGCGATGCCGGTGGCCTCGTCGGCGATCTCGTCGACATGGCTGTCATCGATGCCGGCGGCCACGATGGAGTCGCGCATCTGGGTACCAAAGGCATCGTCGCCCACGCAAGCCACCATGGCTACGCCGGTGCCCGGCGCGGCCAGGCGCGCGCAGGCCACCGCCTGGTTGGCGCCCTTGCCGCCCGGTATGGTCATGAAACGCTCACCGGCCAGGGTTTCCCCGGGCATGGGCATGCGCGGCACGCGCAATACCAGGTCCATGTTGATGCTGCCGATGATGACGATCATGTCGATGCTCTTGTGTCTTCAGGTTGTTCAGGTTGGATCGGTCAACGGGGCTGTCGAGCCCCGCACCTGGAGTTGCGGCGCCACCGTCTCGCGGCGCGCCGGCAAGGCCGGATCGGCAATGCGCTCCAGCAGGAATTGCGCCGTCAGGTTGCCCAGCCGGCGCGTGTTCTGGGCCACCGTGGTCAGCGGCGGATGGACGAACTGGGCCAGTTCGATATCGTCGAAGCCGATCACCGACAGCTGGCCGGGCACCTCGATCTGCAACTCCCCTGCCGCCCGCAGTACGCCGATGGCCATCATGTCGTTGCAGCAGAAGATGGCGTCCGGACGGCGCTCGCCCTGCAGCAGGCGCATGGCGGCCTGGTAGCCGCCGATGCCGCTGAAGTCGGCATGCAGCAGGTCGCCGTCAGCCATCTCCACGCCGCCCACGGCGAGCGTGCGGCGCAAGCCCTCGACCCGTTGGTCCGACAGTTCCAGCCCGGCGGGACCGGCGATGCAGGCAACCCGCCGGCGACGCAATTCCAGCAGGTGCCGGGCCGCCAGTTGGCCGCCGAGGAAATTGTCGGTACTGACCAGGTCGATATCGCGCTCCTTGGGAGCGCGGTCCAGCAGCACGGTGGGAATGTCGAGCCGACCGGTCGGCTGCAGGTGGCTCTGGTTCAGCGTAGCGATGATGAGGCCATCGCAGCGCTTGGTCTGCAACACCAGCAGGTAGTCGCGCTGCTTGTCGGGGTCGTCGTCGGAATTGCACAGGATCACGCTATAGCCGGCGCCATAGCAGTGATCCTCAATGCCGCGTGCCAGCTCCGAGAAATACGGGTTGGTATTGTTGGGGATGATCAGGCCGATACTGCCGGTCACCTTGCTGCGCAGCGAGCGCGCCAGCGCGCTGGGGACGTAGTCCAGGTCCTTGACCGCCTGCAGCACCCGCTCGCGCGCCTCGGCGCTGACCGGGCGGGTCTGGTTGAGCACGTGCGACACCGTGGTGTAAGACACCCCGGCCAATCTGGCGACATCCTTGATGGTTGACATGGCGGCTGGTCAAAAACGTAGGCAAGCCCGACGCCTAGCGTGCGTGGCGTTGGCCACGACGGCGGTAAGTGTCGAGAATGACGGCCACGACAATGACCGCGCCGGTGATGATACGCTTCATCGGCTCGCTCACGCCCACCTGCGCCAGCCCGGCTTCCAGCACCGAGATGATCAGTACGCCGATGAAGGTGCTGACGATGGAGCCACGTCCGCCCATGAGGCTGGTGCCGCCGATGACAACCGCCGCAATCACCTGCAGCTCCATGCCGACGCCGCCATTGGGGTCGGCCGCTTCCAGGCGCGACACCTGGAACAGCGCGGCGATACCAGCCAGCGCGCCCATCAGGGCGAAGGCCAGGATCTTGCTGGGATTGGGGTTCACGCCCGACAGCCGCACGGCTTCTTCGTTGGTGCCGATGCCGATCCAGTAGCGGCCCAGCACGGTGCGGGTCAGCACCAGCTGCGCGATCACCACGATGGCAATGGCCGACAGGAAAGCCGGCGACATGCCCATCAGGATGGGCGAGCTGATCACGTCCACGGCGCTGCCGATGTATTCGGTGCGCGAGTTGGTGACCTGGTAGGCCAGCCCGCGGGCGATCTCCAGCACCCCCAGCGAGACGATGAAGGACGGGATGCGCCAGTGCACCGACACCAGGCCGGTCAGCGTGCCGCAGGCCGCCGCCACCATCACGCCCAGGGGTGCTGCGGCATACAGCGGCCAGCCCCAGCGCACCATGGCCATGGACAGCATCGAGGCCGCCAACGCCATCACCGAGCCGACCGACAGGTCGATGCCGCCGATGATGAGGATGAAGGTCATGCCCACCGACATGACCACCAGCGGCGGGATGTCATTGGAGAGGGTGATGAAGGTGGCCGCGCTGAGGAAGTTCTCGCTCAGGAAGGCGAACATGACACACATGGCCACGAGCGCCGCGACCAGCCCCAGGTAGTTCTTCAGGCCGGCCAGGTAAGCCGCCTGGCGGCTCTTGGGCAAGGAGGAGGTAGAGGTTTGCATCTGTCGGTTCGCTTAGGTTCGCTTAGGTTCGATTCGTTGCAGTTGATGTCGGGACGGCCCGGCCTCAGGCCGTATTGCCGGCCACCTGCGCGGCGGCAGCGGCTTCCTGGCGCCCTACGTAGCCGCTGAAGGCGGCGGCCAGGATGCGTTCCTGCGACCAGTCGTTGCGGGCAAAGGTCTCGGCAATGCGGCCGGCGCTCATGACGGCGATGCGGTCGCAGATCTGCATCAGCTCGCGCAGGTCGCTGGAGACCACCAGCAGCCCCTTGCCTTGCGCCGCCAGTTCGGCGAAGAGCCGGTAGATGTCGGACTTGGCACCGATGTCGATGCCACGCGTGGGTTCGTCGAAGAGCATGATGGGGCAATCGCGATACAGCCAGCGCGCGATCACCACCTTCTGCTGGTTGCCGCCGGAGAGTTCGCCGGCGGCCTGTGTGGCGCCATGGCTGCGGATGCGCAGCTTGCTGATGTAGTCCTGTGCCACGCTGGCCTCGGCCGCATGGTTGAGCACCCCGCCCCGGCTCACGCGCCCCAGGTCGGCCAGCGAGGTATTGACGCTGATGGCCTGCGGCAGCAGCAGGCCCTGGCCCTTGCGGTCTTCAGTGACCATGGCGATGCCGGCCTGTACCGCATCCTTGGGACTGCGGATGCGCGCGGCCTGCTGGCTGTCGCCGATGAAGACTTCGCCCTGGTCGGCCCGGTCGGCGCCGAAGATCAGGCGCAGCAGTTCGGTACGGCCCGAACCGATCAGGCCGGCGATGCCCAGCACCTCGCCGGCGTGCAGTGCCAGGCTGGTGGGCTGCACCACCGTGCCGCGTCCCAGGCCACGCACCCGCAGCACCGGCGCGCCGATGCGGCGATGGCCCGCATCGAGATCGACCTTGGTCAGTTCACCGGCCATCAGCTGCACCAGCTGTTCGGTGCTATAGCGGCCGATATCGTCGTTGCAGACCAGCTTGCCGTCACGCAGCACGACGATGCGGTCGGCGATGCGCTTGAGTTCTTCCAGCCGGTGCGAGATGTAGATGATGGCAACGCCCTCGGTGCGCAGGCGCTCGATGCGCGAAAACAGCAGTTCCACCTCGCGGTTGGTCAGCATGGCAGTGGGTTCGTCCAGCACCAGGCAACGGCAGCTGCCGATCAGGTTGCGGGCAATTTCCACCATCTGCTGGTGCCCCAGGCCCAGGTCGCCCACCGGCGTCCAGGGATCCAGCTCGCCCAGGCCGACCACTTCCATCTGCGCGCGGGCCGCGCTGGCGAGCTGCTTGCGGTCGATCCAGCCGAAACGGCGCGGCAGCTTTTCCAGGAACAGGTTCTCGGCGATGGACAGCGTGGGGATCAGGTTCAGTTCCTGCATCACCATGCGGATGCCCAGGGCCTCGGCCTGGGTACGCGAGGCGGGTTGATAGGCTTGGCCATCCAGCGTCATCTGGCCGGCACTGGCATCGACCAGGCCGCAGAGAATCTTGGAGAGCGTGCTCTTGCCGGCGCCGTTTTCACCGGTCAACGCCAGCACCTGGCCGGGATGCAGGTCCAGGTCGATGCCATCGAGCACCGGTGTGGCATAGCGCTTGCCGATGCCCGACAGGGTCAACAAGGGCGCCGATGAAGGAAGATTGTCGTTGGGCTGCATGGAAGCGGTAGCACAATGAGGGGAAGGCAAGCGCCTGTGCCACCGTCGGTGGCACAGGCGCTTCGCGGGGGATTGCAGACGCGTTGAAGCGTTCCTGAACTTACTTGGTGACCAGCGACACCTTGGTTTCGACCACGCCACCCAGGGCGCTTTGCGGCTTCTTCTCGGCAATCGCCTTGAGCGCGGTCTCGATACCGAATACCGCTTGCTGCTGGGCGAACTGGTCGACGGTGGCCAGTACGCGACCATCCTTCAACATCGGCTTGATGGCGGTGATATTGTCGTAGCCCACCAGTTGCACCTTGCCGGTCTTGCCGGCGGCGCGGATGGCGGCCACGGCGCCCAGCGCCATGTTGTCGTTGCCGGCCAGGATGGCCTTGATATCAGGGTGGGCGTTGAGAATGGACGCGGCCACCTTGTTGCCCTGGTCGATTTCCCACTGGCCGGACTGCACCGTCACCACGTTGGCGCCGGCATCCTTCATTGCATCCTGGAAGCCCAGCGTGCGCTGCTGTGCATTGAAGGTGGTGGACACACCTTCGATGATGGCGACCTTGTCGCCCTTCTGCAGCTGCTTGCCCAGGTAATCGCCGGCCAGCTTGGCGCCCTTGCGATTGTCCGGACCGACGAAGGGCACGCTGATGCCCTTCTCCTTCAGTGCCGCGTCACCGAGCTTGTTGTCGATGTTGACCACGATGATGCCGGCGTCGATGGCCTTCTTGACCACCGGCACCAGGGCCTTGGAATCGGCCGGCGCGATCACCAGGGCATTGACCTTGGAAACGATCATCTGCTCGACGATCTTGATCTGGTTGGCGGTGTCCTGCTCATCCTTGATGCCGTTGGCGATCAGGTCGAACTTGCTGGCATTGGCCTTCTGGTATTCGCGGGCGCCGTTCTCCATGTTCAGGAAGAATTCGTTGGCCAGCGACTTCATGACCAGCGCCACCTTGGGCTTGGCCGGGGTCTGCGCCATGGCGGCACCGGGAAGGACTGCACAGGCCAGAGCGGCAATGGCGAAATGGCGGCGGGTGAATGTGTTCATCTGCGTCTCCAATGTTGATGTTGTCGGCGTTTCCCTGAAGATACGCACCGTTATAGTCGCGCAAACGTTTGCGCGAACTGGAGAATAGCACCGGAATTCATGAAAATAAAGCCCGTGCCGCAGCTTTTTTCACGTCTTGCCAGGTAGTCAATGGAGGCGAACGAGGCGCCAGCCTGGATCCGCGAAACGCCCACCGATCGCGGGGGCCCCATGGAAAACGGCGGGTGCTGCCCATTGGCACCCCCCGCCGTCCGCGACCTCGATGGCGATGCCGATCGGGTTATGTCAGTCCACGCCCCCATGGTGGGCCGAACGGGATCGATCCTGCTTGGGCTTGAGCGAATCAGGCAGCCACAGCCGATAGATCAGATAGGCGGCAAAGACGCCACCAGCCACCAGCACGTAGACCACGTACCAGTTCAAGAAGACCCTGCCCCACGCAAGGATCTGTTCCAGGATGTGCATATCGTCTTTCCCCAAACCTTCTGCCTGCCCCCAGGCAACATTTCCACACATCCGCTTACCGCACCGGGCTGACCGGGCTAGTGTCCCGGACTGGCACGGCGCCAGACATAGGCGCCAAAAGCGAAACTGCCCACGATGACGTACAAGGCATACCATGCCAGCGCCTGGCCACCATAGGCCAGCAGCAATTCGATGAATTTCATCGCTGTCTCCTCGTTTCATCTGCTGCACTGATATTCGTGCAGCTTATCGTCTCAAGGGATGAAATTACCTTCAATCAACATCCCTGCCATGCTGCAGGGCCTGCTGTCACACCAGATACCGTGGCCAAGCTCGCTGTCCACGCCCACAGAGGCCTGCAAGCCCATCTTGCTACTGCCAAAAAATGATGTAAAGAATGCTTTATTTCGCATAGCAGCAAATTGCCCTTTGGCAGGACGTCATTGCCTCGCCGCAAACACCCCAATGCCATTTTGACAAAGCCTCACCGGGCAGGAAAACGCCAAGTCATTGATTATCAGATAACTTTTTGCATCGCAAAACAAAAAGTTGTGAAATCGTCGTCAAATGACGACTTCAGCAACATTCTCTGCTCCCTACCCTGCCGACTCCGGGCGAGCGCCGCAGACTCCCATCTGATAGCGACTCGCCGCCCAGACATTCACCAGGCTTATGTCTTGCGCCACAATACCAAGGTCCCGCACAAGCCGGCGAGGATAGACCCACCCAGCACGCCCAGTTTGAGCTGGGCCTCGAAGTCGGCAGACAGTCCCTGGAAAGCCAGGCCGCCGATGAACAGGCTCATCGTGAAACCGATGCCGCACAGCATGCATACGCCGATGAATTGCCGGGTACTGGCCCCGGTCGGCGCCGCCGCCAGGCCACTGCGTATCATCAGCCAGGCCGCGCCAAAGACCCCCACGGTCTTGCCCAGCACCAGCCCGCCGGCAATGCCCAGGGGGATGGGCTGCAGCAGGCTCTCCAGCGACAT
>JAFAMT010000051.1 GCA_019233085.1 Herbaspirillum sp. | reverse complement strand
ATGACGGAAGTGACGAGGCGGCCCATCAGCGCACCTCCCTTTCGCGGGATTCGCGAGGATCGCGGTTTCTCATGTCACGCATCAGCTCGGAAGAATACACAGTGTCATTTCCCGCATTCGGATTGATGGGAGCCGTGCCCACGCCGGGGGCCGACTGGCCGGCCGGTGCTGCAGGCTTGCCACCGGAGGAGGCGTCATTGCCGGTCTGCTGGATCAGCTTGTCCAGCGGCAGGTACAGGAGATTGCTGCCGCTCTTGGCATCAACCATGACCTTGGTGGTATTGGCGAAGATCTGCTGCATGGTCTCGATATACATGCGGTCACGGGTGACGGCCGGTGCCTTGGCGTAGGCTTCTTGTACCTGAGTGAAGCGCGAGGCATCACCTTCGGCATTGGCCACCACGCGGGAGCGGTAGGCTTCGGCTTCTTCCATCAGACGCGAGGCGGCGCCGGAGGCGCGCGGGATCACGTCGTTGGCATAGGCCTGGCCTTCGTTCTTGAGGCGCTCACGGTCCTGGCCCGCCTTGACGGCGTCGTCGAAGGCAGCCTGCACCTGCTCGGGCGGTTGCACGCCTTGCATGGTCACGTTGGTGATCTGCACGCCGGACTTGTAGCGATCCAGGATCTGCTGCATGCGCTGGCTCACGTCCAGGGCGACCTTTTCACGGCCTTCGTAGAGCACGAAGTCCATCTTGCTGCGACCGACGATCTCGCGGATGGAGGTCTCGGCGACCTGGCGCACGGCGTCGTCCGGGTCGCGGTTGTTGAAGAGCCATTCGGCGGCGTTCTTGAGCTTGTACTGGACCGCGAACTGGATGTCGATGATGTTTTCATCATCGGTGAGCATCAGCGATTCCTTCAGCTGCTTGTTGCGCACGTTGCCGCGATAGCCGATCTCGGCCGTGCGGACCTGGGACATGTTGACGATGTCATGGCCCTGGATGGGATACGGCCAGCGCCAGTTGAAGCCGGGCAAGGTGGTATGGCTGTAGCGGCCGAAGGTGGTGACCACGGCGGTCTGGCCTTCCTGTACGATGAAGAAGCCGCTGGCCAGCCAGAGGAAGGCCACGATGATGGCGATCACGCCCACGCCGATGCCGGCGCCCTTGACGTCGCCACGGTTGAAGCCACCGCCGCCATCGGGAGAACCACCGCCCTTGCGACCGAACAAACCGGCCAGGCGTTGGTTGAAGTCGCGCCAGAGCTGGTCGAGATCCGGGGGACCGTCGTTGTTGCCGGACGGTTTTTCTGGCCGTTTGTCGCCGTTACTTCCGTTATTCTGATTTTCGCGGTTGTCGTTTTGCGAACCACGTCCCCATTGGGGGTCGTTCAACGAAAACTTGACACCGATTTTCCTGAATAAAGACACAAGCATGCGTTTGCGATCCGGCTGTAGTGATTGATTAAGAGAATCAAGGAGGAATGCGCGCCAGGAACGTGCAAAAAGCCGTCCCCTCGAACGGCTCAAGCGTGCATGTCTATGGAATCGACTGGCTCGGAACGGCTGCGACCCCTGGCCTCCAAGGCGGCCTTGAGCGAAGCGGCGATCGCTTCGCGCAGCAGATCCAGGCCAGCACCAGACTTGGCACTGACGAAAACCCGCTGGATTTTACCATACTCGTCATGCTCAACCGCCGGTTCCAGGCCGGCGGCGTCGATCTTGTTCCACACCAGGATCTGCGGCACGTGGTCGGCACCGATTTCCTTCAAGACCAGGTTGACTTCCTCGATCTGCTCCATGCGCACCGGGCTGGCGGCATCCACGACATGCAGCAGCAGGTCGGCGTGGATGGTTTCTTCCAGCGTGGCGCGGAAGGCTTCCACCAATTGGTGGGGCAGTTCGCGGATGAAGCCGACCGTGTCCGAAATCACCACATGGCCGACCTCGCCCAGGTAGACGCGACGGGAAGTCGTGTCCAGCGTGGCGAAGAGCTGGTTGGCGGCGTATACGCCAGCCTTGGCCACGGCATTGAAGATGGTCGATTTGCCGGCGTTGGTATAGCCCACCAGCGAAACCGAGAAGGTCTCGCTGCGCCCCCGCGCGCGGCGCTGCGTGGCATGTTGCCGGCGCAGCTTGGCCAGCACCGCCCGCAGGGCCTTGACCCGCTCGCCCAGCAGTCGACGGTCGGTTTCCAGCTGGGTTTCACCGGGGCCGCGCAGGCCGATGCCGCCCTTTTGCCGCTCCAGGTGGGTCCAGCCGCGAATCAGGCGGGTCGACAGGTGCTGCAACTGCGCCAGCTCGACCTGGACCTTGCCCTCATGGCTCTTGGCGCGCTGGGCGAAGATATCCAGGATCAGGCTGGTACGGTCGAGCACGCGCACCTTGAGCAGACGCTCCAGGTTACGTTGCTGGGCCGGGGACAGTGCGTGATTGAAAATGACCAGCTCAAGCTGGAGGTCGGCGACGGCGTCGGCGACTTCCTGCGCCTTGCCGGTACCGGCGAACAGGGCAGCGTCCGGACTGGCGCGACGGCCGGTGATGGTGATCACCGGTTCGGCGCCAGCGGATTTTGCCAACAGGAACAACTCATCCAGACTCGCGGCGAAATCGTTCTTGCCGAAGTCCAGGCCGACTAACGCGGCACGCATGTCAGAATGCCCACGGCGTCAAGCCGGCTCGGTAGACCATTATTCGTCGGACGAGGATTCGAGACTGAGGTTGACCGCACGTGCAGGCACGACGGTGGAAATGGCGTGTTTGTAAACCATTTGCGTAACGGTATTACGCAGCAGGACCACGTATTGATCGAAAGACTCCACATGGCCTTGCAGCTTGATGCCGTTGACCAGGTAGATAGAGACGGGAACGTGCTCTTTTCTCAATGCGTTCAGAAATGGGTCTTGTAACAATTGCCCTTTGTTGCTCATGGCAGCTCCACGGTGTTGTTGTGATTAGGACTTGGAGGCACTTCTATGAATATCAAGTGCTTTACCAACTTTATGCTATTCAATTTAAACGATTTTCTCTACAACGCAAAAAACATTGATTGAATAACAGGTTCTTCGATTACTTTTCCTGACGCAGGAATGGATTCTTGCTGGAACGGAACTCGATACGCAGTGGAGTTCCAACCAGGGAGAAAGTTTCCCGGAAGTGTTTTTCGAGATAACGTTTGTAGTTGTCGTCGATGGCATCGAGCGCATTGCCGTGGATCACCACCACGGGCGGATTCTGTCCACCCTGGTGGGCATAGCGCAGCTTGGGACGGATCGAACCCTTGCGGCGCGGCTGCTGGTGCTCCAGCGCCTCTTCCAGCGCGCGGGTCAGGCGCGGCGTGCTCAGCTTGGCCATGGCCGCGGCATAGGCCGAATCAATGGACTTCATCAGCGGACCGATGCCGGTGGACTTCAAGGCCGAGATGAAGTGGAACTTGGCGAAGGACAGGAAGTTGAGCTTGCGTTCCAGATCCATCTTGATCTGGTCACGCTGGTCGCTCTGCATGCCATCCCACTTGTTCACGCCGACCACCAGCGCCCTGCCCGACTCCAGCACGAAGCCGGCGATGTGGGCGTCCTGCTCGGAAATATCCTGCTGGGCGTCCAGCAGCAGCAGCACGACGTTGGCGTCCGAAATCGACTTCAGGGTCTTGACCACGGAGAATTTCTCGATGGCCTCGAAGACCTTGCCGCGACGACGGATGCCGGCGGTGTCGATCAGGGTGTAGTGACGGCCTTCGCGCTCGAAGGGAATCTCGATGGAGTCACGGGTGGTGCCGGGCATGTCGAAGGCGATCACGCGCTCTTCGCCCAGGAGCGTATTGACCAGCGTCGACTTGCCCACGTTGGGACGGCCGACGATGGCGATCTTGGTGCCGCGCACGACGGCTTCGTCGGGCTCCGGCTCCTGCACACGTTGGGCTTCGACCACGTCCAGCGCCTCTTGCACCAGATCGGCTACACCGTCGCCGTGGGCGGCCGAGATCACATACGGATCACCCATGCCCAGCTCGTAGAAGTCGGCGGTCACCGAGGTGTACTTCATGCCCTCGGACTTGTTGACCACCAGCAGCACCGGACGACCGCACTTGCGCAGGAAGTCGGTGATGGTCTTGTCATGCGGCGTCAAACCCTGGCGGCCGTCGACGATGAACACCACGACGTCAGCCTCGACCACTGCCTGCTTGGTCTGCTTGGCCATCTCGTACATGATGCCGTCCTTGGCGACGGGTTCGAAGCCACCGGTATCGATCACCAGGAACGGACGTTCGCCGACCCGGCCTTCGCCGTAGTGACGATCGCGCGTCAGGCCGGGCAGGTCTGCCACCAGCGCATCGCGGCTGCGGGTGAGCCTGTTGAACAACGTCGATTTGCCGACGTTGGGACGGCCTACAAGTGCAATTACCGGTTTCATTTCTTTTCTTAAAGGGCCTGTGTCACTTACTCAGTGACAACGGAGACCACGGTTCCTGATTTGGTTTGGAAAACGACAGACGACTCGGTTGCCACCGGAGGCGCCTGGATTGCACTGCCATCGGTCGCGAGGCGGGCCACGAAGGTGCCATCTTCACGCGACAGGAAGTGAATATAACCCTGGTAGTCGCCCACCGCCACCGCTTTGCCGGTGCCAATGGGTGAGGACAGCAGGCGATTCTTGAGGCGATCGTTGCGCCATGCCACGGCGCCGGTGTCACGCGCGAACTCGGTGACGGCTCCGCCGATATCGGCAGCATAGACGTAGGCATCGTCCAGGGTCACGCCGACATCACTGGAGAATTCCTTGATCCAGCGCACATTGCCGTTGAGCAAGTCGAAACAGCCGATCCGTCCCTGGTAGGACACCGCGCAGATATCACGCGAACCCAGCGCCGGCACACCGGACACGTCGGAGATGCGCTCCAGCTCGGTGGTGCCGCGCGGATCGCCAACCGGCACTTCCCAGCGCGGGCCGCCATTGTTGAGCGCCAGCGCCGACAGGCGACCGCCCGGCAGTGCCACGAAGGCAGTCTGCGAACCGATCACGATGCCCGGGGCATTGCGCAGGGTCAGCGAGGGCACGTTGCGCTGGATCATCCAGCGCTGGCTGCCGTTGTCGGCATCATAGGCCGTCACGCGGTTATCGATGCTGCGAATGACTACCAGTCCTTCACCCACAGCCGGGGCCGACAGCACTTCGCTGGCGGCCTGGGCACTCCAGGTCGGCTTGCCGGAAGCGGCGTCGAAGGCCTGGATACGGCCCTTCTCGCCGACCACCACCACGGTGCTGCCGTCGCTGCCGACACCGGCCGTCAGGGGCATGTCGGTGCGGGTGCGCCACAGGGTCTGGCCGTTGGCCGCATTGATACGCACCACGGTACCATCATTGGCGGCGACAAAGATGCTGCCGGCGGCATAGACGGGGCTGAAGGTGAAGTTGCCCGCCTTGCCCACCGAGACCGACCAGGCGGTCTGCACACGAAGCTTCTGGGCGAACTCGACCAGCGGCGCCGGCGGATTCGGATCTTTCTTGCTGGAAAACCACGAACAGCCCGACAACGCTACAACCGCCGCGACGGCGGCCAGTTTCAGCGCCATCTTGCCGGCGCGAGGGGATCGTGCAAAGGAGATTGCCTGGGCAGCGGTGGCTGTCACACTACGCATATTCTTGTTCCTCTAAGCGATGGATAGGTTCGCGGTGGGATTGCGGTTCAATTCGTCAGTGGCAGGCCGCACCAGCGCACTGCCACTATTGCGGCAGGCTGCCTGCGTGGACAGGCGCCTGCAGCGGCATCGATATTCAGGCCTTGGGGGCGTCGCCGCCAATGGCGTCCAGCTTGATCTGGATGAGCTGGCGGCCCGGATCCTTGGCGTCGGTCTTTTCCAGCGCCAGCATGAAGGCGGCACGGGCGTCGTCGCGCTTGCCCTGGGCCAGCAGCACGTCGCCACGGCGATCGGCGATGGCGCCGGCAAACTGCGCCGGAAAGTCGCCGGCCAGCACCTTCAGGGCCTCGTCGTATGCCTTGGCATCGAGCAGCACACCGGCCAGGCGCACCGCGGCAATGGCCTTGTACTCCTTGCCCTGGCCATGGTCGATCACCCATTGCAACTGCTTCTTGGCGGTCTCGACGTCATTGGCGTCGAAGGCCGACTTGGCGGCCACCAGCGCGCTCATCTGCGCATAGGCGGTGCCGCTGAACTTGTCCTGGATATCGCTGGCCGCACGCAGCACCTTGGCATTGTCCTTGGCGGCCAGGGACTTCTGCTGTTCCTCATAGAGCACCGAGGCTTGCGCCGACTGGCGGCCCAGGTAGGTGTTCCAGCCGGTCCAGCCCGCATAGGCTGCCAGTGCGATGATCACCAGCCAGGTCACCAGGTTGCCGTACTTCGCCCACCAGGCCTTGATGGAGTCGAGCTGTTCTTGTTCTTCGAGATCGTATGCCATTTAACTCTGCAATAAGGTAACTGTTGAACGGATGCTTAGGGGTGGAAATGCACGTGCTCGTGGTCGTGATCATGGTCACCCACGATCTGCTCCACGATGTAATCGACCACCGCGTCGAAGGCCATGTTGCTCTGGTTGGCACGCCCTTCTTCAGCGTGGCCTTCGCGCATGTGCTTGACCGTGGCGGTACCGCCCTTGAGCTCATCCTCGCCGATGATCACGGCGAAGGCGGCGCCACTGGCGTCGGCGCGCTTCATCTGCGCCTTGAACGAGCCGCCACCGTTCGACGATGCGCAATGTAGCACAACATCGAGGCCGGCAGTCCGCAAACGTTCGGCCAGCACGAAAGATTGCAACTGGGCATCGTCACCCTGGTGGACCAGGTAGACATCGCACTGGTTCGGCGCATACTGCTCGCCGCTGGCCTTCATCAGCTCCAGCAGGCGCTCCACGCCCATGGCGAAACCACAGGCCGGGGTCGGCTTGCCGCCGAACATCTCGATGAGGGGATCGTAGCGACCGCCACCACAGACCGTGCCTTGCGAGCCGAGCTGGTCGGTTACCCACTCGAAGACGGTGCGGTTGTAGTAGTCCATGCCGCGCACCAGGCGCGGGTTGATGGTGAAGGGAATGTTGTTGTGACGCAGGATCTTCTGCACGCCTTCGAAGTGCGCGCGAGACTCTTCACCCAGGTAATCCAGCAGCTTGGGGGCGGCATTGACCATTTCCTGCATGGCCGGATTCTTGGTATCGAGGATGCGCAGCGGGTTGGCGTGCAGGCGACGCTGGGCATCGGTATCCAGCAATTCCTTGTGCTGCTCGAAATAGGCGATCAGGTCGGCGCGGTGATTGTTGCGCTCTTCCGCATTGCCGATGGAGTTGAGCTCCAGGCGGATGTCGGACAGGCCCAGGTCATCCCACAGGCGCTGGCACATCATGATCAGTTCGGCATCGATATCCGGACCGCTGAATCCAACCGCCTCGGCACCAACCTGGTGGAACTGGCGATAGCGGCCGCGCTGCGGACGCTCGTGGCGGAACATCGGCCCGACGTACCACAGGCGCTTGGGGCCGTCATAGGTCAGGTTGTGTTCCAGGGCCGCGCGCACCACGCCGGCGGTGTTTTCGGGACGCAGGGTCAGGTTGTCACCGTTCATGGAATCGGTGAAGGAGTACATTTCCTTCTCGACAATATCGGTCACCTCGCCCAGGCCGCGCGCGAACAATGCGGTCGGTTCGACGATGGGGGTGCGGATCTGCTGGAAACCATAGCTCTTGAGCACCGATTGCACGGTGTTCTCGAACAGTTCCCACAACGGTGCGTCGGCGGGCAGGATGTCATTCATCCCTTTGACGCCAACGATCTTCTCGACTTTCTTTTGTTCTGACATACCGATACCGGATAGTGTTGTCTTCAAACTTGAAACCTGGGGCTTCAATTCGGATTATTGCCTGGCTGCTGACGGCATCAGGCGTGATTGCCCTGGCCGTAGTGCGACTGCACGTAGTCCAGGACCACGTTCTGGAATTCCTCGGCGATACGCTCGCCACGCAGCGTCATCTTCTTTTCGCCGTCGATGAACACCGGCGCGGCCGGCGATTCACCCGTGCCGGGCAGGCTGATGCCGATGTTGGCATGCTTGGATTCGCCGGGGCCATTGACGATGCAACCCATCACGGCCACGTTCATGGCCTCCACGCCGGGATACTTGCCCTTCCACACCGGCATCTGCTCGCGCAGGTAGGTCTGGATCTTGTCGGCCAGGTCCTGGAACACGGTGGAGGTAGTGCGGCCGCAGCCCGGGCAGGCGATCACCATCGGGGTGAACTTGCGCAAGCCCATGGTCTGCAGGATTTCCTGGCCGACCACCACTTCCTTGGTGCGATCACCACCCGGTTCGGGGGTCAGCGAGATGCGGATGGTATCGCCAATGCCTTCCTGCAGCAGCACCGACAGCGCGGCCGTGGAGGCGACGATGCCCTTGCTGCCCATGCCGGCCTCGGTCAGGCCCAGGTGCAGCGGATAATCGCAGCGACGCGCCAGCTCACGGTAGACCGCAATGAGGTCCTGCACGCCAGAGACCTTGCAGGACAGGATGATCTTGTCACCGGCCATGCCCAGCTCCTCGGCACGCTGGGCATTCTCGATGGCCGAGGTCACCAGCGCCTCGTACATCACGGCCTGGGCCGACCAGGGCTCGGCACGGCCGGCGTTCTCGTCCATGATGCGGGCCAGCAGCGCCTGATCCAGGCTGCCCCAGTTGACGCCGATGCGCACCGGCTTGTCGTACTTGCAGGCCACCTCGATCATCTGGGCGAACTGGGTGTCGCGCTTGGCGCCCTTGCCCACGTTACCGGGATTGATGCGGTACTTGGAGAGCGCCTGGGCACACTCCGGATACTCGGTCAGCAAGGTATGGCCGTTGTAGTGGAAATCGCCCACCAGCGGCACATCCACGCCCATGCGATCGAGCTGTTCGCGGATGGCTGGCACGGCCGCCGCCGCTTCGGGGGTATTGACCGTCAGGCGTACCACTTCGGAGCCGGCACGGGCCAGGTCCTTGATCTGGATCGCGGTACCGATGGCGTCGGCCGTGTCGGTGTTGGTCATGGACTGCACCATCACCGGTGCACCGCCACCGACAACGATCTCGCGCGCGCCGTGGCTGATGACCACGCGGCGGCTGTTGCGGCGGACCAGCGGCCCGGAAGCGATCGGAGAGGAAGACATGGCGGTGGCTCGGCAGTTCAGTTCAGGTTCAGGCGGGCGACATTGTTGCCACCCGGGGATTTCAGTTCCAGCGGCTGGCCGCGCAGCGTTGCATCCACGCCGGAGGCGTTGCCGATGATCAGTGTCGTCGCATCGGATACGTCAAAGGCCTCGGTGGTTCCAGCCTTCAGCAGGCGCGAGATGATCGTGCTCTTGTCGGCGCGGCGGATTTCCACCCACGAATCCTCGCGGAAGGTCAGGCGCAGCATGTCCTTGCTATTGACGATATTCAAGCCCGCCGGCACCGTGGTGCCAGCCGCCTGGGCAGTGCTGCTCGCGGCCGGGGCTGGCGTGGCCGCAACCGGCGCCGGTGCGGACTCGACCGCGGCCGGCTTGGCCGCCTGGACAGGCGCAGCCGGCTGGACCGGTGCCGCAGGAGCTGCCTCGGCCACCGGGGCAGCCTGCTTGGCCGGCTCCTCGTTGGCGGCTGGCGTGATCGTCTCGACACGCGCATTGACCGGGGTATCCGAGGATGCGACCTCGTTATTGGCATTGGCAGCCACATCGGGAGCGGCCGATGCATCAGGTGCGGCGGCGGCTTCGCTCTTGTGCGACTTCAACCAGGCCAGTTGCGGCACATTGGCCCCCACATCGGTCCAGCGCACGACGGCAGCCCCGGCCAGCAGCGCCACCACCACCACGCCCGCCACGATAGGCAAGGGCGAGCTGTTGCCGCGGGTGCTCATCATCATGGCCGGCAAGGGGCCTTCCGAGAACGGCGTGGACAGCGAATGCTGGGGCACGATGTGGTCGCGCTGGGCCACATCCGATTCATGAGGCATGGCAGCCGTCAGGGCGTTGGCATCCAGGCCGACCGCCTTGGCATAGCTGCGCACGAAACCGCGCGCTACCGCCAGACCCGGCAAGGCCGCATAGTTGTCGGCCTCGATGGCCTGGATCTGGCGCGGCGCCAGCTTCACTAGGCTGGCCACCTGCTCGACGGTCCAGCCCTTCTTCTGCCGCTGCTCGGCCAGCATGGCACCCGGCAAGGGAGCTGCCTGGGACGGCTGGGCGGCATCCTGCGATTGCTGCGGCGGCACTTCATTCATTTGCTGATCACTCATCACATGCTCCACATGGAAAAGCTTTTTTTTAGCCGGCCCTGGCCGGATTCTTCTGGAGCGTCCCTGCGCGGCACTTGCCGCGTCCCTCCCGGGAAATTCGACCGCTTCAGCACGCCCTGCCGGACATTGGCACGACGTGCGATCACTTCAACAACAAAACGTGCGCAACGTGCGACGAACGCCCCCGGGAGCGACATCGACCATCCCGCACATAAATAGGAAAAAACGAAAAAAAGATCCGCCTGCACCGCAGCCTGCGCGGCCACGGCTGGCGCGACACCAGCAGCATGAGGATTCAGCAGGCCTGCCGTCACCCGGAGATCTCCACGATGCGACCGAAATCCGGACCGAACTTGTTCTGGTATTCAGCCATCTTCTGCATGCGCTCCTGCACCCGGGTCCTGTCCTTGACCTCGCCGGCCAACTGGCCACAGGCGGCATCGATGTCGTCGCCACGGGTCTTGCGGATGGTGGTGACGATGCCGGCATCGATCAGGATCTGGGCAAAGGCCTTGATGCGGGGGTTATGCGAACGCTTCAAGCCCGACTCGGGGAAGGGGTTGAAGGGAATCAGGTTGAACTTGCACGGGATGGCCGTCTCGCCCTCCTTCACCAGCGCGACCAGTTCGCGGGCATGGGTGTCGGTGTCGTTGACGCCATCGAGCATGCAGTACTCGAAGGTGATGAAATCGCGCGGCGCGAATTCGAGGTAGCGCTTGCACGCCAGCATCAGTTCGCGCAGCGGATGCTTGCGGTTCAGGGGGATGAGCGAATCGCGCAGCGCATCGTTGGACGCGTGCAGCGACACGGCCAGCGCCACCGGGCATTCCTGGGACAGCTTGTCGATCATCGGCACCACGCCGCTGGTCGAGAGCGTCACGCGGCGACGCGACAGGCCATAGGCATTGTCGTCGAGCATCAGGCGCAGGGCCGTTACGGTGGGCTCGAAGTTGAGCAGCGGCTCGCCCATGCCCATCATCACCACGTTGGTGATCTGGCGCTCGCCCTTGGGACCGCCCTCGATGCCCTTGGTCTTGCGCAATTCGAATTCCGCCATCCACAACTGGCCGATGATCTCGGCCACGGAGAGATTACGGTTGAAACCTTGCTTGCCGGTGGAGCAGAAACGGCAATTCACGGCGCAGCCCGCTTGCGTGGAAACGCACAGCGTACCGCGGTTTTCTTCGGGGATGAACACGGTTTCCACCGCATTGCCCTGGCCCACGTCGACCAGCCACTTGCGTGTGCCGTCGGTGGAGGTATGGTCACTGATGATTGCCGGCGCGCGGACTTCGGCGCGGGTCTTCAACTTGTCGCGCAGCGATTTGGCCAGGTCGGTCATCTGATCGAAATCAGCGACGCCGAACTGGTGGATCCAACGCTGCAACTGCTTGGCGCGAAACGGCTTCTCACCCAACTCGCCGCAGTAGGCGACAAGTTGCGCGGGATCCATATCCAGCAGATTGGTGAGAGCTGTAGTCATGATGCTTGCGGTCCGAACCCGGGCAGAGAGGCGCGACAGGGATTGCCACGCCGGCTTCCGCCCGAATCCGCGGAACCGATGAAAAACAGAAACAGATTAACGCGAATAGACGTTCAGCGCCGGGAAGAAGTAGGCGATTTCAACCTTGGCGGTTTCTTCAGCGTCCGAACCGTGCACGGCGTTGGCATCGATGGAATCGGCGAAATCGGCGCGGATGGTGCCCTTTTCTGCCTTCTTCGGATCGGTGGCGCCCATCAGGTCGCGGTTCTTCAGGATCGCGCCTTCGCCTTCCAGCACCTGGATCACGACCGGGCCGGAGACCATGAAGTCCACCAGGTCCTTGAAGAAAGGACGCTCGCGGTGCACGGCGTAGAAGCCTTCTGCTTCAGCGCGGGACAGTTGGACCATGCGGGCGGCGATGATCTTCAGGCCAGCGTTTTCGAAACGGCTGTAGATCTGACCGATCACGTTCTTGGCCACTGCATCGGGCTTGATAATCGACAGGGTGCGTTCAATTGCCATGAAAAACTCCAATAAAAATAATGGCTTAAAGCCAATAAGTGATAATCCAATGAACCTTGTATTTTAGCATGAAACCATCAAATTACATGGCAATTCACCTCGTTTGTCAGCTTGGCATGCCCGACTTCACAAACAAACGACCCCAAGGCGGGCATTGCAGGTCCATCTTGCGCCCGCATATCGAACTTGGACGAGGGAAGACTTGTCTTAGTCATGAGCTGACGTGCTATTCTGTCGCTCGCATTTAACGCTTCGGAGGACACATGAATCACCAACTGGACACGACCTTCGGCCACTCGAACCTGAGCTCGGCCGCCCGCAACCGCGTGCTGCGCAACACCTACTGGCTGCTGGCGCTGTCGATGATCCCCACCGTGCTGGGCGCCTGGCTGGGCGTGCAGATGCATTTCAGCCTGTTCGCCGGCAGCCCCATGATCGGCTTCGTGCTGTTCATGGCGATCGCCTTCGGCTTCTTCTTCGCCATCGAAAAGACCAAGAACTCCGGCCTGGGCGTGGCCGTCCTGCTGGGCTTCACCTTCTTCATGGGCCTGATGCTGTCGCGCCTGATCGAGTTCACGCTGGGTTATTCCAACGGCGCCGGCCTGATCATGACGGCCTTCGGCGGTACCGCCATCATCTTCTGCGGCATGGCAACCATCGCCACCGTGTCCAAGCGCGACTTCTCGGGCATGGCCAAGTGGCTCTTCGCGGGCGCGCTGGTGATCCTGGTGGCCTCGCTGGCCAACATCTTCCTGCATCTGCCGGCCCTGCAACTGACCATTTCGGTGGTGGCCATCGCCATCTTCTCGGCCTACATCCTGTTTGACGTGCAACAGGTGGTCAACGGCGGCGAGACCAACTACATCTCGGCCACCTTGGCAATCTATCTGGACGTCTACAACGTCTTCGTCAACCTGCTGTCCATCCTGGGCATCCTGGGTGGCAACCGCGACTGATGCAAGATTGCAGTAAAAGCAACAAAAAAAGCCGGCATAGCCGGCTTTTTTATTTCCCCAAAGAAAATATGACGTCTTATTCGGGCAGGTCGAATACGGCGATGGATTCGACGTGCGCCGTGTGCGGGAACATGTTGACCACCCCCGCATACTTGAGCACGTAACCACCCAGGTGGACCAGCATGCCCGCATCGCGCGCCAGCGTGGCCGGATTGCAGGAGACGTAGACGATGCGCCTGGGCTTGAGATGCTGCTGCCCCTCCGGCAATTCGACCAGGGCCTTGCAGACTTCCATCGCGCCTTCGCGCGGCGGGTCGATCAGCATACGGTCGAACTTGCCCAGCGCCACGAAATCCTCCGGCTTGGCTTCGAAGAGGTTGCGGCAATAGAAGCTGGTCTTGGCATCCACGCCATTGATCCTGGCGTTGTCCAGGGCGCGCTCGGTCAGCGCCGTGCTGCCCTCGATGCCCACCACCTCGCGCGCCAGGGTGGCGATCGGCAAGGTGAAGTTGCCCAGGCCGCAGAACAGGTCGGCGACGCGGTCTTGCGGCTGTACATCCAGCAGGCGCAAGGCGCGGGCAACCAGCACCCGGTTGATCTGGTGATTGACCTGGGTGAAGTCGGTCGGCTTGAAGGGCATGCGGATGCCGAACTCCGGCAACATGTACTGCAAGCGCGATTGCGCCGGATAGTAGGGTGCGGCGGTGTCCGGCCCCTTGGTCTGCAACCACCATTCGATCTTGTGCTCGTCGGCAAAGCTCTTCAGCAGGACCTCATCGGCCGGCGAGAGCGCTTCCATGATGCGCAGGACCAGCACGGTCACCTTGTTGCCATCATCGCCCTCGCCCACTGCCAGTTCGATCTGGGGCATGCGGTCGCGGATGGACAGTCCGGCCACCAGCTCGCGCAACGGCATCAGCATGGCCGACACGTTGGGCGGCAGGATCTGGCAGGTCTTCATGTCGGCGATGAAGGAGGAACGCTTTTCGTGGAAGCCCACCAGCACGCCGCCCTTCTTGGCTACATGGCGCACCGAGATGCGCGCGCGGTAGCGATAGCCCCAGGTCGGGCCATAGATGGGGCGCAACATGACCTCGGCCTTGGTCTTGCCGAGATGCCAGAGGTTGTCTTCCAGCACCCTCTGCTTCATGGCCACCTGGGCCGAGGGCTCCAGATGCTGCATGGCGCAGCCACCGCAGACGCCGAAGTGCTCGCAACGCGGTGTCACCCGCAGCGAGGATTGGCGATGCAGCGCGGTCATCACACCGGCTTCCCACTTGGGTTTCCTGCGATAGGACTCGAAACTGACGCGCTCGCCCGGCAGTGCGCCTTCGACGAAGATGACCTTGCCTTGCGTGCCATCCTCGTTTTCGAGATGACCAACGCCGCGCCCGTCCATGTCGAGCGACTTGATTTCAATGATGATGTCTTGTTGCATGAGGGAAACCACAGGGTAGGACGTGAGTCCGCTGCCAAAAACAAAAGCGGTATTGTCCGCGATCCGGGACCGCGAGGGAAGCGCGATGCATGTCCGCCCCCTCAACGGAAGGGGCAATCGGCATAAATACGACGTCAGGCTGGGCCGGCAGGCCGATCAGAACAGGGCGTCGCGCCCCACGCCGCGCGAGGTCAGCAAGCGCTTCAGCTTGACCAGCGCCTCCTGCTGCACCTGGCGCACCCGCTCGCGGGTGATGCCCATCTCGCCGGCCAGTTGCTCCAGCGTGGAAGGGTCATCATTGTCCAGGCCAAAGCGGCGGGCCACCACCACACGCTGCTTCTCCGACAGGCTCTTGAGCCATTCACGGATCAGCAGGGCCATTTCCTGGCTTTCGGCGCGGGTATCGGGATGCTCTTCCACCGCACTGGGCAGCAGGTCCATCAGGCTGGCCTGGGGATCATTGTCCAGCGGCGTATCAAGCGAGGCCGCATGTTCGGAGAGGGCCAGCACATCCTGTACCTCCTCCACCGGGCGCCCCACCAGATGGGCGATATCCTCGGCACCGGCGTCACGGCCATCGCGCTGCTGGGCTTCAAGGTGGTACTTGGCACGCAGGATCTGGTTCAGTTCGCGCACCATGTGCACGGGCAGCCGCACCGTACGCGCCTGGTTCATGATGGCGCGCTCGATGCTCTGGCGTATCCACCAGGTGGCGTAGGTAGAGAAACGAAAACCCCGCTCGGGCTCGAACTTGTCGATGGCGCGCATGAGGCCCAGGTTGCCTTCCTCGATCAGGTCCAGCAAGGCCACGCCTCGGTTGATGTAATGCTTGGCAATCGACACGACCAGTCGGAGGTTGTGCTCGATCATCTTCTGGCGCGCGCCGAACTCGCCCTGTTTGGCCAGGGTGGCGTAGTGCAGTTCTTCTGCGGCCGTCAGGAGCGGCTTGGCGCCGATCTTGTTGAGGTAATGCTGGGTGGTATCGGTGGAGAGCTCGGCGGCCAGCACCTTCTTGAGCTCGTCTACGCCCTCGACCGGCGCCGCCTCCTGGGGCTGGTCGGCGGCATCGCCGTCGATCACTTCCGGTTCTTCGATCTCCTCAATGGGATCGTCCATGTCCTCTTCGGGAGGATCCTGGTCTGGCAAGTGATCGTGGCGATTGCTTGTCATACGCTAGCGTGGCGGTAAGTATTTGGAGGGGTCAACGGGCTTGCCCTGTTGACGGATTTCAAAGTGCAGCTTGACAGTATCACTATCGGACTTGCCCATCTCGGCAATCTTCTGGCCCTTGGTCACGCTCTGGCCTTCCTTGACCAGGATGGCCTGGTTGTGGGCATAGGCCGACAGCAGGTTGTTCGTATGCTTGATGATCACCAGGTTGCCATAGCCACGGATGCCGCTGCCGGCATACATGACCTTGCCGGCACCTGCGGCCAGCACGGCCTGGCCGGCCTTGCCGGCGATGTCCACGCCCTTCTTGCCACCGTCGAAGGTGCCGACCACCTTGCCGTCGGCCGGCCACATCCAGGAAACGCCTTCGTCATCGACCGCCGCCGTCGAGGCTGCAGCCGGCTTCTCGACCGCATGGGCAGCCTCGGCCTTGGGGGCCGCTGCTGGCGCAGGTGCGGCAGCAGCAGCCGGCGTCGCATCCGGTTTTTCCAGTTCAGCCAGGGCCGTGTCCGAATAGGCCCGCTTGTCGCCGCGCGGGCCGGACTTGTTGGAACCACCCGCAGCCGGCGCCGCAGCTGCCGAGCCAGGCGCACCCAGCGGCTTGACCTCCAGCCCCGCCCCCGGTGCGGCCGCCACAGTGGCCGTCTGGGCCGTGCCAGGCGCACGATCGGGCGGCGCCACGCGCAGGGTCTGATCAACCTTGATGTCGTTGGGGTTGGTCAGGTTGTTCCAGGCCACGATGTCGCGCCAGTTCTGCCCCACATCCAGCGCGATACGATACAGCGTATCCCCCTTTTTGACCGTGTAGTAGCCGCGTCCCGACGGTGCCGGCGCAGCAGGTGCGGCAGCAACGGAGTCCGCCGGCTTGCCGGTACTGGTGGTGCGCTCGACGACGGGCGCCGGCTGCTGATTCGGTGTCGAGCCGCATGCGGCCAGAAGACTGACGACACTGCCCAATACAGCCAAACGAATTTTCTTCATGCTCTTACGTTAGATTTTGTACAACGCTAGTTGACCCGCAGCCAGCGTCAGAAGTTCATCAGGGAAATGTGGCCCCGTCCTGCCATCCCGCCATCGACCATCCACAGCGGCTTGAATGCTTTTGCTTGGTGCCGCCCACTTCCTCTTGCCACGATGCCCGGACAATCCTGCCATGCCCCCGCCGTAGGTCCAGCGCTCACACCGTCCCGGGACGCAGGGGAACGAAGTGGCAGGGTTCCAGGGTGGTACGGCGCCAGTCGCGCTGGCCGACACGTTCGATCAATTCCAGCATCTGCTGCCGCTCGCCCACCGGTGCCACCAGCCTGCCGCCGATCGCCATCTGCTCCAGCAGGGCCTGCGGCACTTCCAGGCCGGCCGCCGCCAGGATGATGCCATCGAAAGGCGCAACCTGTGGCAGGCCAAGCATACCATCTCCGTAATGCAAGCGGATGTTTGCCACCCGCAATGGCCGCAGATTGGTCTTGGCCAGTTCGTGCAGGGGCTTGATGCGCTCGATGGAATACACCTCTCCCGCCACCCGCGACAGCACCGCCGCCTGGTAACCGCAGCCGGTGCCGATCTCCAGCACCCGGTCGAGCCGGCCGCCATGGCGGTTCTGGCGCATGACCTCGATCATGCGCGCCACGATGTAGGGCTGGGAAATGGTCTGGTGATGGCCGATCGGCAGGGATGCGTCGATATAGGCCTGGCTGGCCAGGCCGGGTTCCACGAACATGTGGCGCGGCACGGCCTCCATTGCCGCCAGGACCTTGGCATCGGCCACGCCCTGCTTGGCCACGCGCGCCACCATGGCCTTGCGCACGGCTTCGGAGGCCAGCGGCGAGGCATGGTGCGAGGCATTGGTCTGGGTCACCGTCATCACGTTGCTGACCGCCGTGCGCGGCGCCGCAGCGGCGCTCATCAGCGGCTGGGCGGTCGCAACGGGGGCGCGCGGCGGCGCCGGCGGCGGCCGCAAGGCCTGCGCCAGCCCCTGCTGGACCGGCTTGAGCGCGGCCTGGCGGGATGACTGGGCGGCGTTCTTGGCGGCCGTCTGGGTGGTGGCCTGGGGACGGCCAGCCGCATCGCGCCCGGCGTCGTTGCGCTTGTTCTTGTCCACCACCGAGGACAGGCTCAGCGGAAAGCGGCTGGGCTTGTCGCTCATGCAAGCGCCTTGCGGAGCACATCCAGCTGCCCCGTGTGGGTCAGGTCGATCTGCAGCGGGGTGATGGAGACATGGCCGTTGGCCGTGGCGTGGAAATCGGTCCCCTCCCCGCCATCCTTGGCCGCCCCGGCCGGGCCGATCCAGTACAGGTCACGCCCGTTGGGATCGGTCAGCTTGTGCACCGGCTCGGACATGTGGCGCTTGCCCAGGCGGGTAACCACGCTGCCCTTGATCTCTGCATACGGCAGATTGGGGATGTTGACGTTGAGCAGGTAAGGACGAGGCAGGGTCTCGAAGCGGCGTTCCACGATCTCGCGGGCGATGCGCGCCGCCGAGGCCAGTTCGGCCCATCCCTTGTGCAGCTGGGAAAAGGCGATCGAAGGGATTCCGAACAGGAAACCCTCGGTGGCCGCGGCCACGGTACCCGAGTACAGGGTGTCGTCGCCCATGTTCTGGCCCTGGTTGATACCCGAGACGACCAGGTCCGGACGCTCCTTGAGCAAGCCGGTCAAGGCGACGTGGACGCAGTCCGAGGGCGTGCCGTTGAGGTAGTAGAAACCATTGGGCGCCTGTTCCACCCAGAGCGGACGGTCCAGGGTCAGGGAGTTGGAGCTGCCTGAGCGGTTGCTGTCCGGGGCGACGACGGTGATGTCGGCGATCGGCGCGAGCGCCTCGGCCAGGGCGTTGATGCCGGGCGCGAGGTAACCATCGTCGTTGCTGATGAGGATTTTCATGGGCTGAATTTTAACCGAAGCCAGCCCGGCTACAGCCCCTTCGCACGACTTTCTCGCCGACCCGCGCCGGCGCTATTGCTGCAGGCTCAGTTCCTGGTAGACATAGGCCGCCAGGACCAGCTTGTCGCGTACCGTCAGGCCGGCGAACTCGACCCCGTACTGGTGGAAATCGGCCTCGCCCAGCGCCTCGGCTGCGCGCAGCACGACCGGCAGGTCCAGGCTCAGTTGCTGGTCGGCCACAGCAGCCACGAAACGCAGATGGCCGACCGCCCCTTTCCTGGCCGCCACCTTGCCCGGCAGCGAGGTCGCCACCAGCGAAGCGCCACCCAGGCTCAGGTCGACCACGCTGGCCGCCAGCGGGTGTGCGCCATCCAGCGCCAGGTAGCCTTCGGCGCTGACCGGCACCCGCGTGGCCTGGCGGATCACGGTGGCGCGCACCTCCCGGGGCAGCGACAGGTGCAGGTAGACGAAGGGCGTCTGCTGGTACTTCAGCAATTGCGCACCGAAGGCATAGGCACGCCGCCCGGTCAGGGCGCGCACCACGAAACCCTGGCCTTCGCGCACGAACAGTTGCTTGCCCTCCTTTTGCGGCGCCGTCACCAGGATGCTGCGATTGGGCAGGCAGCCCACCAGCGTCACGGCATAGCGCTGGCTGGCATCGTCGGCGAACTGCAGCCACAGGGTGTCGCCGATCTGCCAGCGCACCTCGTCCAAGGTGATCACGGTCTCCTCGCCGCGCAGGGCGGCGGAGGGCTTGAGTGGCTTCTTGCCGCCCAGCTTCCTGCGCAACACGTCACGTGCCAGCGGCAGCGGCACCGACTCGGTATCGGGTTCGCTGACCCAGTTGGCGTTGCGATACAAGCCCTTCTCGATCAGGCCCGCCAGCTGGTCTGGCGTCTCGATGATGGTGCCGCGAGCAAACAGCAACCTGCCGTCGTCGTTGTAGATCGGCCACGGCGCGGGCTTGCCCAGCATCAGCTCGGAGGCCCGGACCGGTACCAGGGAGGTGCTGCTGGACATGTCAGGATTGCCCGTCCTGGTCCGCCGCCAGCTCGGCAGTCGCCGCCGCACGGCGCGCATCCTGCTCGCGGAAGAAGGCCTGCACCACCTCCAGCTCGCGGGTGCGCTTGAACGGTGGCAGGCTCTGCCAGATGCGGCGGCCGTAGTTCTTGGTGATGATGCGCGGATCGCAGATCATCAGCACGCCACGGTCGCCCTCGTCGCGGATCAGGCGCCCTGCCCCTTGCTTGAGGTTGATGATGGCCGCCGGCAGCTGGTGATGGACGAAGCCGTTGAGGCCCTGCTTTTCCATCTCGCTGATGCGCGCGGCCAGCACCGGATCGTCCGGCGGCGAGAACGGCAGCTTGTCGATGATCACCAGCGAGAGCGCATCACCGCGCACGTCCACGCCTTCCCAGAAGCTCTGGCTACCAATGAGCACGCCATTGCCGGCGGCACGGAAACGGTCCAGCAGCTCGGTGCGCCCGGCCTCGCCCTGCACGAACAGGGGGAAGGCATGGCCACGCGCGGCGAACTCGGTACGCAGGCGCTCGGCCGCCCGGTTGACCGCACGCAGCGTGGTGCACAGGAAAAAGCAGCGGCCGCCCGCGGCCTCAATGGTCGGCAGTGCGGCGTCGATGACGGCGTCGGTATATTCGAAGGAATTGGGCTGCGGCAGGTTCTGCGGCACGTACAGGATGCCCTGCTCGCCATAGTTGAACGGACTCGGCCAGGACTGCGCCGGTGCGTTCCACAAGCCCATCTGGGCGGCGTAGTGATTGAAATCCTTCTTCACCGCCAGCGTGGCCGAGGTAAAGATCCAGGAACGCGGCACGCCTTCACGCTGCTTGTTGAAGATGGGAGCGATCGATAGCGGTGTGCGGTGCAGTTGCAACGAGGACTGGAAGGCCTCCAGCCACAGGACGTAGAAGGGCTTCTGCGCCGGTTCTTCCTGCGTATCCTCCGCTGGCTTGCCCTCCTGCCCGCCAGCCTCGGCCCCGTCCTTGCCCTGGCCGTCGGCAGCCGCCTTGGCGGGCGACTCGTCGGGGGCGCTCCAGTTTTCCAGCTGGCGCAGCAATTCATTGGCGCGGTCGCGGCACTGCTCGATCGTCTCGGCGCGCTCGGCCTGTTTCTCCAGCACGGTGATCATGTCGTCCATGCAATCCTTGAGCGTATCGAGCGCCGGGAAGAAGGCACTGGAGGAGGCGATCTGGTTCAGCGCCAGCCGTACCGACTCCTCCGGGAAGGCCAGCCGCAGGTCGCGCGCGGCGCGCTCTACCGTCGATACCAGGCGCGGCCAGTCGGCGCCATCGCGGGCATGCGCCAGGCCTTCAGCCAGCACGTCGCGGCACAGCTCCAGGATCTGCGAGGTCGACACTGTCTCGCCGAAGAACAGCGTGGCCGTATCCGGCAACTGGTGCGCCTCGTCGAAAATGACCGTATTGGCCGAGGGCAGCAGCTCGGCAACACCGGTGTCCTTCAACGCCACGTCGGCAAAGAACAGGTGGTGGTTGACCACCACCACATCGGCCTGCTGCGCCTCCTTGCGGGCCTTCATGACAAAGCAATCCTGGTAGTACTGGCACTCGGCGCCGAAGCAGGTATCGCGGGTCGAGGTCACCAGGTTCCAGACCGATGCCGTCTCCGGCACCTTGGTCAGCTCGGCCTTGTCACCCGAGGAAGTCGACTTGACGAAGCGCGAGATCTCGCGCAGGTAACCCACGTCCTCGCGCGCGGTCAGGCGACCGTTCTGCAGGGTGCGCTCCAGGTGGAAATGGCAGACATAATTGCTGCGCCCCTTGAGCAGCGCCACCGAGACCGGTGCTTGCAGTGCCTTGCGCACGGTGGGGATATCGCGGTTGTAGAGCTGGTCCTGCAGGGTCTTGGTGCCGGTGGAGACGATCACCTTGCCGCCCCACAGCAAGGCCGGCACCAGATAAGCGAAGGTCTTGCCCGTGCCGGTACCGGCCTCGGCAATGAGCGTGCCCTGCCCGGCAATGGCACTGGCGATGGCCTTGGCCATCTCGGTCTGGGCGTGGCGCGGACGATAGCTGCCCACCGCGCCGCCCAGCGGACCGCCGGCACCGAACAGTTGCTCGATCTCGGCATCATGGATGCCCGATTCATCCGGCGCCGCCCCATCCACGGGAGCGATGGGGGCAGTGCTGTCGACGATGTCGGCGTGGGATTGTTGGGCTGTCACTGCGGCAAACCTGTAGGAAAAAGACAAGCGGCGCAGGCCACGAAGCAGCCTGCGGACGATCCCGCAAACGGGAACAAGACGCTATTTTACGCGGAGTCGGAGCCGCCCTCCCGGTTCCCGGGGCAAGGCGCGGTTGGCACCGCCGCAATGCGAGACTGCAGGCGGTCCAGGAGGGAATATCAGGCAGGGATATCGGGCACCAGCTGCATCTTCAGCAGGGCGATGTGATCTTTCAGTTGCAGCTTGCGCTTCTTCAGGCGGCGCAATTGCAGGTCTTC
>JAFAMT010000346.1 GCA_019233085.1 Herbaspirillum sp. | reverse complement strand
GGCAGCCATGCCGACATGACGGCGGTGACCTTCCTGCGTAGCCTTTTCTCCTTGCGCCATTATTTCGCCCGGATCGCCCAGGCCGGCTTGGAGGGGGCGCCTTTCCACAGCCTGCAGCGCCTGGCCATCAGCGCCGAGGAGCGCATGTTGCGCGCTACCGGCGGCGTCAATACCCATCGCGGCGCGATCTTCGCGCTGGGCCTGCTGTGTGCTGCCTTGGCCTATTGCCGCGGCCGCAAGCTGCCGCTGCAGCCGGCCACCGTGCGCGCGACCCTGCTGATCCAGTGGGGCGATGCACTGGCCCGACATAGCGCTGCCACCGAAGCACGCAGCCATGGACAACGCGTCGCTGTGGAGCACGCCGTGGGCGGCGCGCGCGAGGAGGGCGCGCTGGGCTTTCCGGCCGTCTTCGAGCTGGCCTTGCCGCAGTTGCGGCAGACGCTGGCGCAGGGCCGTAGCTGGCACGAGGCCAAGATCGATGCCTTGTTCGCCCTGATGGCGCATATCAGCGATACCAATGTCTATCACCGTGGTGGTGCCGACGGCGCGGCCCTGGTCCGCAGCTGCAGCGCCGACTTCCTGGCCGCGGGCGGCACCGCCTGCGCCGGGTGGGAAGCGCGGGCGCTGGCCTGCCATCGTCTCTTCGTGGCGCATCGCCTGTCACCGGGTGGCGCCGCCGACCTGCTGGCCGCGGCCTGCCTGATGCATCAGGCCAGCCTGCTGGAGAGGTGCAGCCCGTCATGACGATGCGCCTGGCAATCCTTTGCCCCGGACAAGGCGGCCAACATGCCGGCATGTTCGACCTGCTCCGCGAGGACGCGCAGGCCGCCGCTTTCCTTGCCCGCTGCGATCTGGATGGTCTGCTCCAGGCGCCGCTGGCAGAGGTCTTGGCTGATCCTGCACTGCTGTTTGCCAATACCTGCGCCCAGCCGCTGATCGTGGCGGCCCAGTTGGCCGCCTGGCAGGCCTTGCGAGAGCCACTGGCGGCTATCGCTGGTGCGCCTGCGGTAGTGGCGGGCTATAGCGTGGGTGAATTGTCGGCCTATGCGATTGCCGGTGTCGTCGATGCGACCACCACCGTGGCGCTGGCGGCGCGCCGTGCGGCGCTCATGAGCCAGGCGGCCGCTGCTGCACCAGCACAGGGCCTGATGTCGTTCGGCGGGATGGAGGTGGCCACCTTGCAAGCCTGTCTGCAGGCGCGGGGCGCGTATGCCGCCATCGTCAGCGGTGCCGATACCCTCATTGCCGGCGGCCCCAATGCTGCCTTGCAGGATGCCGCCGCCGAGCTGGCCGGGCAGGGCGTGCGCAGCACGGCCTTGCCGGTCGGGCTGGCGTCCCATACACCGCTGATGCGAGAGGCGACAGCCCCCTTCCTGACTGCACTGGACGCAATCGACGTCCATGCTCCTGCCATGCCGCTGCTGGCCGGCGTGACCGGACAGGCCATTGTCGATCCCGCCCAGGCGCGCCTGCTGCTGGCACGCCAGTTGACCGAGACCATCCAGTGGAGCGCCTGCATGGATGCCTGTGCCGAGCGCGGCGTCACCGTCGCGCTGGAGCTGGGGCCGGGCAGTGCGCTCGCGCGCATGCTGCGGGAGCGCCATGGCCACATCCAGTGCCGTTCGCTGGCCGATTTTCGCAGCCTGGCGGGGCTCATTGCCTGGCTGCAGCGCCAGGCAGATTGATGCGTTGATTTCGCCGGCTGCGCTGGCAAGCGCTCCTGGCAGGTGCTATGGTGAAACATGAGGGGTACGCCAGCGCGCCGTCGGACAAGACCGACAGCGTCTACCGCTTTCTCTAGCCGATGCCATCTCCGGAGTGAACCTATGCCGGTAGGGCAAGTCGCATCTCAGGATGCACCCGCTAGGGCGTGCCGCCATTGATCAACCCGACCAGGAGGCCAATGATGAAAGTCGATGTGTACAAGCGCCCGGATACCGATGGATTGTTTTCCTATCTCGTCCTTCCCCACCAGCGACCCATGCCCGAGGAGGTCACCAATACCGACTGGGTGATCCATGAACGCAATGTGGATTTCGAGCGCGATGGCAAGCGGCATTTCACCCTGCAGGCGGAGGACGCGTTCCTGCAGATCGGTGAAAAGGGCTACGCCATCACACATCTGAATGACCGCGCCGGTGACGGCGCCGCCTGAGGGCGGCGCTATCGCCCCGTCCAGCCAGACAGGAACAAAGGAGACAGACCATGCCAACCGAACATGTAGGCGACTACGAGGTCGAGTATTCCGGCGTGCGGGTCATCGGTGGGCAAGAGTGGGTGGCCCGGGTGGCCATTTTCGGCCATTCGACCAATCCCATGCACCGCAATCCGGTCTTCCCCGCCCAGCGGGTACTGGCCGAACAGACTTTCGCCGACGAGAAATCGGCCGAGCAGGGCGCCCGCCAGGCGGCCCATGACATGCTGGACAAGCAGCACGCCCATCACTGACACCGACAGGGAAGGGAGCTCGCCATCAAGGCCCGGTTGCATGATGCACCGGGCCTTGTCGCTGGTGGCATGGAATTCGCATGGAGATGGCAGCCCTGCCTCTGCGGCCAGGAGGCAGGATTCGCAATAGAATGTCGGGCATCGTGTATTTTCTTCTTCACCGCGCCACCATACCGACTCCATGAAACCGCCCCTACTCGTCCTGATCCACCTCTCCGAAGAGAGCACCGCCACCATCGCCGCCCACTACGACATCCTCTACGCCCCTGATCGCCAGCGGCGCGACCAGATGATCGCCGGGCCGGCCAGGAAAGTGGCGGTGGTACTGACCAATGGTTCCACCGGCTTGACCGCCGACGAGATGCGCGCCTTGCCGCATCTGCAGCTGGTATGCGCGCTGGGGGCCGGGTTCGAGAACATCGACGCCGCCCACGCCCAGGCCCACGGCATCGAGATCGCCACCGGCGCCGGCACCAACGAGGATTGCGTGGCCGACCATGCACTGGCGTTGCTGCTGGCCACCATGCGCCATATCCCGGTGCTGGACCGCTATACCCGTGGCGGCGGCTGGCGCGAGACCATCCCGCTGCAGCCGCAACTGGCCGGCAAGCGCGTGGGCATCGTCGGCATGGGCAATATTGGCAAGAAGATCGCCCGCCGCGCGGCCGCCTTCGATACCGAGATCGCCTACTGCAACCGCAAGAAGCGCGACGACGTCGATTTCCATTACTTTCCGGACGTGGCCCAACTGGCTGCCTGGGCCGATTGCCTCATCGTGGCCGCACCGGGCGGGGCGCAGACGCACCACCTGATCAATGCCCGTGTCATCGAGGAGCTTGGCCCCCGGGGCTACCTGGTCAATATCGGCCGCGGCAGCGTGGTCGACACCGAGGCGCTGGCCCTGGCCCTGTCGGCAGGCCGCCTGGCCGGCGCCGGACTGGATGTCTACGAAGGCGAGCCCAAGCCGCCGGCGGCTCTCATCGACCTGCCCAATGTGGTGCTCACGCCGCATATCGCGGGCTGGTCGCCGGAAGCCATCAGCGCCTCGGTGCGGCAGTTCTTGCGCAATTGCCAGGAGCACTTCGCCGCCGCCGAGCCGGTGGTGCGGGCCTGAGCCTGAACCTGAACCGGAATGCGTGTTTTTTTGCCATGGCGGCCCGCACTGGCTGATAATACGGGCCGCAGCAGCGGCGCTTTCCTCCACGAAAGCCGCCGGGGCTGGCGCCGCGGCGTGACAGACGCCGCGCGCCTGCCTGCGCCAGCATGACCATCCCAATCATCCCAACCATCGCCACAACCAACAGAGAGAGCCAAGCATCATGGATCTGCCATCTCACCAACTCACCATGACGGTCCTGATGACGCCGGACATGGCCAATTTCGCCGGCAACGTCCACGGGGGCACCATCCTGAAGCTGCTGGACCAGGTCGCCTATGCCTGCGGCAGCCGCTACGCCGGCCAGTATGTGGTGACGCTGTCGGTCGACCAGGTCATGTTCCGCCAGCCCATCCACGTGGGTGAGCTGGTGACCTTCCTGGCCAGTGTCAACCACACCGGCACGTCGTCCATGGAGATCGGCATCAAGGTGGTGGCCGAGAACATCCGCACCCAGGAGACGCGCCACGTCAACAGCTGCTTCTTCACCATGGTGGCCGTGGATGACCAGCGCAAGCCGATTCCGGTGCCGCCGCTGCGGCCCTTCTCGCAAGAGGAGAAGCGTCGTTTCGAGGCCGCCGTCATCCGCAAGTCGCTGCGCCAGGAGCTGGCGCGCCGCTACGACGAAGTCAAGCCGGGCTGAGTCCAGCCTGGTCTGGAAAACGAAAAAGGATGAGCCACGCTCATCCTTTTTTTGTGGCGCCGGGGAAGGGCCTCAGTCCAGATGCACCGTTACCGAGCCCAGCACGCCCAGTTCAGCGCGCACGGTCAGGCCGGCTCGCACCGGCATGGGGACGATGGTCGAGCCGGCCGCCACGATCTGGCCGGCGCCCAGCGTGAGGCCGTGCTCACGCAATTCATTGGCCAGCCAGGTCAGCGCCACGCGCGGGTCGCCCAGTACCTCGGCGCCGCTGCCGGCGCGTTCTTCGCCGTTGTCCAGGATGGCCGTGGTGGCCAGGGCGGCCAGGTCCAGCGAGCGCCAATCCACGCTGGCGGGAGCCCCCAGCACGAACTGGTCGGCGCAGCTGTTGTCGGCGATCAGTTGCTCGGCGCCGACCTGGCGGAAGTTGTCGTAGCGGGTATCGGGGATCTCGATGGCCGGATGCACCGAGCCCACCGCCGCCATCACTTCTTCCTGGGTATAGGGGGCCTCCCGCGGCGGCAGCGATTCGTGCATGCGAAAGGCCACTTCCACCTCGATGACGCTCATGAGGCTCTGGCCCAGCGCCACGCGCGAACCATTGCGGTGGATGCGCTCGGCCAGCAGGCGGCCGGCCAGCGGGGCATCGATATTGAGCAACTGCTGCCCGCCCGGTCCGGTGGCGCCGATCTTCCAGCCGGCCAGGGGCGCAAAGCTGCGCGTCTCCAGGCGGCCCTGGATGTCGTAGGCTTCCTGGCGGCTGGTCGGCTGCAGATGGGCCGGCAGCTGTGCGACACGGCGACCATGCGCCCAGCAATCCCACAGCAGGTCGGCTACCTCTTGTCGTTGCGATTCGGTCAGCACTGGCATTTCCCCTCTTGTCGTGTTGGATGTGGTGGATTTACGCCTGCAACGGTCCCAGCGCGCCGATGGCGATGGTCAGCAGGCCCAGGCACAGGTTCACGCTCACCAGCATGCGCGCCTGGCCCAGCGCGCGCGAGGCGCGGTCCCAGTCCTGCTGGGCGGCGGCCAGCTTGAGGCGGCGGAAAGGCCCGAAATAGATGTGGCCGAAGATCAGCATCATCACCACGCCGATGCCGGTCATCGCATGGACGTAGGGCGGCACATGGGCGGCGCCGAGCAAGGCCATCATATGCATGCCGCTACCCAGCAGCAGGGCGATGGCAATCCATACCCAGGTGAAGAAATTGCCCAGCACGGCCGCCATCAGCGTGAGCCGCTGCTCCGGCTGCAACACCGCCAGCGCAGGACGCAAGGCCATGTGAGCAAAGAACATGCCGCCCACCCAGAGGGTCAGGCCAAGCAGGTGGAAGAATTTGGCGACCAGCATGTCTCTCCCATGGGATGAGGATGGATGAAAAAAACCTTGGCATTGTCGCATGACATGGGGACCAAGCCGCTTTCGCTTGCTAGGCAATGCCAGCCTTATGGTAATGTCTTGCCGAAACTATATCTTGCAAACGCCCAACTCGCACCATGTCCACGCTCAGCGCCATTTATTTTTATCCCATCAAGTCGTG
>JAFAMT010000336.1 GCA_019233085.1 Herbaspirillum sp. | reverse complement strand
CCCAGCTCGGTGGCCTCGATACCGCGCGGGGAGCGGTCGAACAGGGTCACGCCCAGGGCATCTTCCATTTCATGCAAGGCCTTGGTGGCGGCCGGCTGGGTCATGTGCATGACCTCGGCGGCCTTGTGCAACGAACCCTGTTCGTCGAGCGCCGTCAGCAGGGCGACCTGGCGAAAGCGCAGGCGGCTGACGATGGAACCCACCGAGGGCAGTTCGCCGCCGCCGGTCAGTTGGTTATCACCCGATGAATTAAGCTCATTAGACATCGCTACCCTTGCCTCTTATAGTCGGTCCGGAAAAACCACAATGCTAGCGCATCTATCGGCCTGCCAAGGCGATGCGTGAAAAAAGCTCAGGAGACGTTGGCAGGATCGATGTTGCACCCATGGCAGGTTTCCTGCCGCGTGCGAATGCTTCGTCGTCCTCACCGCGCGCCTGACTGGCCGAGCAGACCTGCAATCGTGGATAGACAAGGAGACCCGGTGAGGCTGATTCAATACCGCGACCGCCAGGGCGAGCGCCGTGTAGGCATCGTCAACGGCAGCAACATCCAGGCACTGGACCAGGTGGCCAGCATGCGCGAACTGGCGCTGCTGGCGCTGCAGCGCGGCACCGGACTGGAACGCCAGGCGCAACTGCTCAACAGCGACCGCTCCGAGGACTATGCCGCCATCCTGGCCGAGGCGCGCATCCTGGCCCCGCTGGATCATCCCGACGCCGCCCATTGCCGCATCTCGGGCGCCGGCACCACCCACCTGGGCAGCGCCACCACCCGCGACAAGATGCACCGCCGCCTGGAAGGCGACGAGCTCGACAAGACCGATACGCAGCTGATGATCGAATGGGGCATCGCCGGTGGCCGCCCTGCCCCCGGGGTGGCGGGCACGCAACCGGAATGGTTCTACAAGGGCGATGGCAACAGCGTCGTCGCACCGGGCCAGGCCTTGCCCTGCCCCGACTTCGCGCTCGATGGCGGCGAGGAACCGGAGATCGTCGGCCTCTACCTGATCGACGATGCGGGCTGTCCGCGCCGGCTGGGCTTTGCCATTGGCAACGAATTCTCGGACCACGTGATGGAGCGTCGCAATTACCTCTACCAGGGCCATTCCAAGCTGCGCCACTGCTCCTTCGGGCCGGAACTGCTGGTGGGCCTGCCACCGGCGCACCTGGTGGGCATGACCCGCATCCGGCGCAATGGCCGCGTGATCTGGGAACAGGAGTTCCTGACCGGCCCCGACAACATGTGCCACTCCATCGAGAATCTCGAATATCACTACTTCAAGTATTCGCATCTGCTGCAGGCGGGCGATGTCCACGTTCATTACATGGGCGCGGCCAACCTGTCCTTCGCCTACAGCGTGCGTACCCAGGATGGCGACAGCATCGAAATCAGCATTCCCGACTTCGGCGCGCCGCTGGTCAATGGCATCGCCCACGTGAAGACCGCATTTCGACCGGGAGGTGTCAAGCCGCTGTAGCCATGCTGCAGCGGCCCAGCCGCCCGGACCCAGGCGCGCCACCAGGCGCATGACATCCGGCAATCATGCCAAGGCCTCGACGACAAGCTCGCAGAACAAGAGGCCGCCCCAGGAAAACTAAAGGAGACCACCCTCATGTCGATGTATCACCCTCTCTCTGGATCTGGACTGCCGGAGCATCGATGAATTACACCTTCGACTTCATGAGCGTCTTCGCCAACTGGGATCGCCTGCTCATGGGCGCCTGGTTGACGATACAGCTCTCGGCACTGTCCATCGTGCTGGGTTTCGTGCTGGGCACGCTGTGCGCCATCGCCTACAAGAGCCAGCACTGGCTGGTGCATGGACTGGTCAAGGCCTATGTCGAGATCATCCGCAACACGCCGCTGCTGGTGCAGGTGTTCCTGGTGTTCTTCGGCCTGGCCAGCATCGGCTGGAAGCTCACTGCCGAGACCGCGGCCGTCATCGCCCTGACCGTCAACGTCGGTGCCTACACCACCGAGATCATGCGCGCCGGCATCAACTCCATCCACCCCGGCCAGATCGAGGCGGCCGAGTGCCTGGGCATGTCGCGCTTCCATGTCTACTGGCACGTGGTGTTGCTGCCGGCGGTGGAACGCGTCTATCCCTCGCTGACCAGCCAGTTCATCCTGCTCATGCTGGCCTCCAGCATCACCTCGCAGATCTCGGCCGAAGAGCTGACCGCCACCGCCAACCTGGTGCAGTCGGAGACCTTCCGCAGCTTCGAGGTCTATGCGGTCATCGCGGTGGCTTACCTGGCGCTGTCCTTCCTGTTCCGTGGCGCGTTCTGGCTGGTCAGCCAGGTCGCCTTCGTGCGCAAGCGCAAGCTTGGCACCAACCTGTGAGGAGCGGCGATGAATTCGTTTAGTTTCCTGCACGTCGAGTACCTGTTGCAGGCCGCTGTCTGGACCGTGGTGCTGTCGCTGGTGGCCTTCGTCTTCGGTGGTGTGGCCGGCTTCGTGATCGCGCTCTGGCGCGTCTCGCCCAATGCCCTGCTGCGCAACATCGCCAGCGCCTACATCCAGGTGGTGCAGGGCATTCCGCTGCTGGTGATCCTGTTCGTGTCCTACTTCGGCCTGGCCATCGCCGGCTTCAAGCTGACACCGCTGGTGGCAGCCGGGATTTCCTTTGCGATCTACTGCGCCGCGTTTCTGGGCGAGATCTGGCGCGGCTGCATCCAGGCGGTGCCCAAGACGCAATGGGAAGCCTCGGAATGCCTGGGCTTCAACCGCTTCGAGCAATTGACCAAGGTGATCCTGCCGCAAGCCATCAAGATCGCCACGCCGCCTACCGTGGGCTTCATGGTGCAGATCGTCAAGAACACCTCGCTGGCGTCAGTGATCGGCTTCGTCGATCTCTCGCGTGCCGGCCAGATCATCAACAACTCCACCTTCCAGCCGTTCACCGTCTTCGGCTGCGTGGCGCTCATCTATTTTTGCCTGTGCTTCCCGCTGTCGGCGCTGTCCAAGCACTTTGAAAGGAAACTGAATGTCAGCAATCGTTAAGATCAAGGATCTGCACAAGAGCTTCGGCACCAACAAGGTCTTGAACGGCGTCTCGCTGGATGTGCAGAAGGGCCAGATGGTGGCCATCATCGGCCGCAGCGGTTCGGGCAAGAGCACGCTGCTGCGCTGCCTCAACGGCCTGGAAAAAGTGGACGCCGGCGACATCAAGGTCTGCGGCCACGACATCCATCATCCCGACAAGCTGAACCTGCGCGAACTGCGCAAGCAGGTCGGCATCGTCTTCCAGAGCTACAACCTGTTCCCGCACCTGACGGTGGAGCGCAACATCACGCTGGCACTGACCACCATCAAGAAGATGTCGGCCGACGAAGCCAGGAAGATCGCCCACAAGGTGCTGCAACTGGTGGGGCTGGAGAACAAGAAGGACGCCTACCCCGAGCAGCTCTCCGGTGGCCAGGCGCAGCGCGTGGCCATTGCCCGCTCGCTGGCGATGGCGCCGGAGCTGATGCTCTTCGACGAAGTGACCTCGGCGCTGGACCCCGAACTGACGGCCGAGGTGTTGAAGGTCATGGAAGACCTGGCACGCGAAGGCATGACCATGGTCTTGGTCACCCACGAGATGGCGTTTGCCCGCAAGCTGGCCGATGTGCTGGTATTCATGCATCAGGGCCAGGTGTGGGAGATCGGCCCGCCGGATGAGCTGTTCAGCAACCCCAAGACCGCTGAACTGCAGAAGTTCGTATCCAGCGATCTATAAATTTTCCCCAGGCAGGGATTTAGTTTTTGACAGGCAGTTTTTAAAGAAACCACTCAGGAGACACCCATGAAGAATCTGCTCAATTTCACCCGCAAGGCCGCCGCCGTCGTGCTTGGCCTGGCCTGCTTTGCACAGGTCGCCCACGCCGATGCGCTGGCCGACATCAAGGCGCGCAAGAAGGTACTGATCGCCATCGACCTCGGCGCGCCGCCCTTCGGCATGACCAACGCCAAGCTGGAGCCGCAGGGCTCCGACGTCGAGACCGCGCGCCTGCTGGCCAAGGACATGGGCGTGGAGCTGGAGATCGTGCAGGTCACCGGTCCCAACCGCATTCCCTTCCTGATGACCGGCAAGGCCGACATGGTGATCTCGTCCTTCTCGATCACGCCGGAACGCCAGAAGGTGGTGGCCTTCACCCAGCCCTACGGTGCCTCCCAGTTCGTGGTGGCCGCACCCAAGGGCGAGAACATCAAGGCCTTGAATGACCTGGTCGGCAAGCGCGTGGCCGTGGTACGCGGCAACATGCAGGATTCGCTGCTCACGCCGATCGCGCCCAAGGGGACCAACATCGTGCGCTTCGATGACGATGCCACCGTGACCGCGGCCATCATCTCCGGCCAGGTCGACGCGCTGTGTACGCCCAACTCGCTGGCCTCGGCCATTGCCAAGCAGAACCCGTCCAAGAACCTGGAGACCAAGTTCGCCATCAAGGACATCCCCTATGCCATCGGCCTGCGCAAGGGCGAGCCGGCACTGGAAAAATGGCTCAACGACTGGATCTCCACCAACCTGAAGAATGGCAAGCTGCCCGGCATCTACCAGCAATGGGTGGGCAGCCCCATGCCTGACCTGGCGCAGTTCGCGGCCAAGTAATTGATACTCAAGCAAACGTAACAACCCGGCATGCCCCGCCCCGTGCAGGGCATGCGCCCGCCGCGATCGCGGCCAGCCTGCACCACTCCACGATTCTCACCGAGATCATCATGAAAGCTATCTCTCCCGTCATCCGCCTCAATCCCGTCGATGATGTCGTCATTGCCCGCCAGCAGCTCATCTCCGGCACGGTGCTGGAAGAGGAAGGCGGCCTGAAGGTACAGGGCCTCATTCCTGCCGGCCACAAGATGGCTACCCGCGCCATCGCCGCCGGCGAGCCGGTCAAGCGCTATGGCCAGATCATCGGCACGGCCAGCCAGGCGATCGCGCCCGGCCAGCACGTGCACACCCACAACCTGGCCATGGCCGAGTTCTCGCGCGAGCACCACTTCGGCGCTGACGTGAAGCCGGTGGATTTCGTCGCCGAGCCGGCCACCTTCATGGGCATCGTGCGCCCGGACGGCCGCGTGGCCACGCGCAACTACATCGGCGTGCTGACCTCGGTGAACTGCTCGGCCACGGCCGCGCGCGCCATCGCCGACCACTTCCGCCGCGACATCCATCCCGAGGCGCTGGCCGACTATCCCAATATCGATGGCGTGGTGGCGCTGACCCACGGTCTCGGCTGCGCGGTCGACTCCCAGGGCGAGCCGCTGCAGATCCTGCGCCGCACCCTGGCCGGCTACGCCAAGCATCCCAACTTCGCTGCTGTGCTGGTAGTGGGCCTGGGCTGCGAGACCAACCAGATCTCGGGCCTGATGGAAAGCCACAACCTCAAGGAAGGCGAATACTTCCACACCTTCACCATCCAGAGCACCGGCGGCACCGCCAAGACGGTGGCGCTGGGCATCGAGAAGATCAAGAAGATGCTGCCCAAGGCCAACGACATCAAGCGCGAACCGGTCTCGGCCCGGCACCTGACCCTGGGCCTGCAATGCGGCGGTTCGGACGGCTACTCGGGCATCACCGCCAACCCGGCGCTGGGTGCGGCGGTCGACTTGCTGGTGCGCCACGGCGGCACCGCGATCCTGTCGGAAACGCCGGAAATCTATGGCGCCGAACACCTGTTGACGCGTCGCGCCGTCTCGCCGGAAGTAGGCGAGAAACTGCTGGCCCGCATCGCCTGGTGGGAGGAGTACTGCGCCAAGAACGATGCCGAGATGAACAACAACCCCTCGGCCGGCAACAAGGCTGGCGGCCTGACCACCATCCTGGAGAAATCGCTGGGCGCGGTGGCCAAGGGTGGCACCACCAACCTGGTAGACGTCTACAAGTATGCCGAGACGGTCACGGCGCGCGGCTTCGTCTTCATGGATACGCCGGGATACGACCCGATCTCGGCCACCGGCCAGGTCGCCGGCGGTGCCAACATGATCTGCTTCACCACCGGTCGTGGTTCGGCCTATGGCTGCGCACCGGCGCCGTCGCTGAAACTGGCGACCAATACGGCCCTGTGGCAACGCCAGGAAGAGGACATGGACATCAACTGCGGCGAGATCGCCGATGGCAATGTGAGCCCGCAGGAGGTCGGCCAGCGCTTCTTCCAGATGATCCTCGATACGGCCTCGGGCAAGAAGACCAAGAGCGAACTGCACGGCTACGGACAGGATGAGTTCGTGCCCTGGCATATCGGTGTCTATACCTGATCGGAAGTTATTTCGTTCTTTCGCATCGCCCCGGCTTGCCGGGCGATGCGGACGATCCTCAGGCCAAGCATCCTTGCCCCACCCCGATCGAGGGTGCTTCGCCCGCGGTGATGTCCGTCCCCCTCTCAGACGTTTTTTAATTGTGGCCCGCTTCCCGAGTACGCCGGGCCAGCCTTCAACAACAAGGATCCACTCACATGGCACACACCTACACGCTACAGGCGCACCTGCCTGAAGACCATGCCCAAGCCACCCTGATCGGCCGCGTATGGCAACCGGGCGTCGGCCCGGTGCTGGTCAAGATCGACGCCGACGGCGCCTATGACCTGACCCTGATCGCCGCCACCTCCAGTGAACTGCTGGAGCTGGACGACCCGGCCACGGCCGTGCGCGCTGCCACCAACATGACGCGCGTGGCCACGCTGCAAGAGTTGCTCGACAATGCCGACGCCAGCCGTCGCGACACCTCGCGACCCTGGCTGCTGGCGCCCATCGATCTGCAGGCCGTCAAGGCCAGCGGCGTGACCTTCGTGGCCAGCATGCTGGAACGCGTGATCGAGGAACAGGCCCGCGGCGATGCCGGTAAGGCCGAATCGGTACGTCGCGCCATCACGGCGGTCATCGGCGACAACCTCTCCAGCGTGGTACCGGGCTCGCCTGGGGCTGCGCGCCTGAAGGAGGTACTGCTGGAACAGGGCGTCTGGTCGCAATACCTGGAAGTGGGCATCGGCCCCGATGCCGAGATCTTTACCAAGGCCCAGCCGATGTCCTCAGTCGGCCTGGGCGATGAAGTGGGCATCCATCCGAAATCGGCCTGGAACAATCCCGAACCCGAGATCGTGCTGGCCATCAACAGCCGTGGCAAGGTGGTCGGCGCCACGTTGGGCAACGATGTCAACCTGCGCGACTTCGAGGGCCGCAGCGCCCTGTTGCTGGGCAAGGCCAAGGACAACAACGCCTCCTGCGCGGTCGGACCTTTCATTCGCCTGTTCGACGCAAACTTTTCAATTGACGACGTACGTCGCGCCGAACTTACAATGCAAGTCGATGGTACCGAAGGCTTCACGCTCAAGGGCAGCAGTTCGATGTCCATGATCAGCCGCGATCCGCTGCAGCTGGTGGAACATGCGATCGGCCCCAACCACCAGTATCCTGACGGTCTGGTCCTGTTCCTGGGCACCATGTTTGCACCGACCCAGGACCGTTTCGGCCCCGGCCAGGGCTTCACGCACCAGGTGGCCGATGTCGTCACGATTGCCACCGGCAAGCTGGGCGCGCTGGTCAACACGGTCAACTTCAGCGACAAGACGGCGCCATGGACCTTCGGCCTGACGGCCCTGTTCAAGAACCTGGCCCAACGCAAACTCATCTAACGCAAAGGAACAAGCATGTCTGCATCCACTGGCCGCCTCGCCGGCAAGACCGTCCTGATCACTGCTGCCGCGCAAGGCATAGGCCGCGCCTCCACCGAGCTGTTCGCCCGCGAAGGTGCGCGCGTCATCGCCACCGACATCAGCAAGCAGCACCTGGAAGCGCTGGCAGGCATCCCCGGCGTGGAGACGCGCCTGCTGGATGTCACCGATGACGACGCCATCAAGGCCCTGGTGGCCGATATCGGCACCATCGATGTGCTCTTCAACTGCGCCGGCTATGTTGCCGCAGGCAATATCCTGGAGTGCGATGACAAGGCCTGGGACTTCTCCTTCAACCTCAATGCCAAGGCCATGTTCCACACCATCCGTGCGGTGTTGCCGGGGATGCTGGCCAAGAAGGCGGGGTCGATCGTCAATATCGCCTCGGCCGCATCGAGCGTGAAAGGCGTGGCCAACCGCTTCGCCTATGGTGCTTCCAAGGCGGCCGTGGTGGGGCTGACCAAGTCGGTGGCGGCAGACTTCGTGTCGCAAGGCGTACGTTGCAATGCGATCTGCCCGGGCACCATCGAATCGCCGTCGCTGAACCAGCGCATCAGCACCCAGGCCAAGGAAACCGGCAAGAGCGAGGATGAAGTCCGTGCCGCCTTCGTGGCACGCCAGCCGATGGGCCGCATCGGCAAGGCCGAGGAAGTGGCCGCACTGGCGCTGTACCTGGCCTCGGACGAGTCCAACTTCACGACCGGTTCGATACACATGATCGACGGTGGCTGGTCTAACTAAGCTAAGTAAGTGAGGTAAGCCTGTTGAACTAACTGAAATCGGTATCCTGATTTAATCCGGTGGGGCGAGTTTGTTAGTCCTTGACTGTTCGCCTACCCTGATTGCAGCACAAGAACGGCATGCCTGGCGCATGCCGTTTTTTCATGGACGCAGGGTTTTGCCCTGCCCTGTCCTGTTCAGGTTTATCAATCGATATCATCGGCGCATAATAAGTGTTTTGTTCCCACAGGCAACGCTCATGTCCGAACCCTCTTCTGCCTTCGATGCCGTCACCTCCGCTTTCCCCGAACCGATGTTGCTGGGGGAGTCGCCCCTGTGGCATGCCGAGGAAGGCGCACTGTACTGGATCGACATCCCTGGCCGTGCCGTTCATCGTCTGCACCCGGACAGCCAGCAGCACCAGCGCTGGGACATGCCGGAGGAACCGGGCAGCATCGTCAAGCATGCGCAAGGAGGGCTGGTGGTGGCATTGCGTACCGGCATGTTCCATCTCCACACTGGTACCGGTGCTCTCAGCCCCATGCTGGAGGCTCCCTACGACACCACCCGGATCCGCTTCAACGACGGCCGCTGCGATGCGGCGGGGCGCTTCTGGTGTGGCACCATCTATGAGCCGCGTGACCGTGAGGCGGGCACCCTGTATTGCTTCGAGCGCAATGTGCTGCGGGATGCGCATCATCCGGTCACCACCTCCAACGGGGTGGCGTTCAGTCCGGACCAGCGCCTGATGTATCACTCCAATACGCCGGCACATCGCATCAATGTCTATGACTACGACCTGGCTACCGGGCAGACCAGCCATTGTCGGCTGCTGCGCCAGTTCGACAGCGACAAGACCGCGCCGGACTATGGCGGTCGCCCCGATGGCGCTGCCGTGGACAGTGAGGGCGCTTATTGGTGTGCGATGTTCGAGGGAGGACGGGTGCTGCGGTTATCGCCACAGGGCGACATCCTGCAGGAGATCCGCTTGCCGGCACGCTGCCCGACCATGGTGGCCTTCGGCGGCGCTGACCTGCGCACGCTCTATATCACGACCGGACGCAATGGGCGGAGTGAAGCCGAGCTGGCGCAATATCCCTTGTCTGGGCATGTGCTGGCGGTGCAAGTGGAAGTCGCCGGTCGACTCGAATACAGCTATCGCCCCTGACAGGACGTGGTGATGCATGGCCCGACTGTGGCATCGGCGCCAAAAACGGACACGCGAGTATGCAATTGTGATGATTATGAGAGAATATCGCGGCATTGCGGACAGCAAGATCCGCGCGGAATCCTGCAGAGAGCCTTCAAAACTATTTACGCGTTGAAAGACAATCCATGACTAAATTGAAGAACCTGGTCGCCAAGATCGCATTCGCTGGTGTTGCCACCATCGCCATCCAATCCCCCAGCTACGCCATCGATGGCATGTCGCTGGAATATGGTACCGGCAACAACACCCAGCTGGCCCGTATCGGCGCCCAGTTCAACTGGGGTCCGAACTGGAATTTCTGGCAATCCAATGGCACCCACATCGGCGGCTACTGGGATCTGTCGCTGGCCGACTGGCGCTTGAACCACTACAACAACACCAATGACAGCAGCAACCTGATCGATCTGGGCCTGACCCCGGTGCTGCGTTTCCAGCGTGACGATGGCAAGGGTTTCTATGGCGAAGCCGGTATCGGCGTCCACCTGTTCTCCAAGCTCTATCGCAACAATGACAAGGTGCTGTCGACGGCCTTCCAGTTCGGTGACCACGTCGGCGCCGGTTACGTGTTCAGCAATGGCCTGGACCTGGGCATCCGCCTGCAGCACTTCTCCAACGGTGGCATCAAGGAGCCTAACGGCGGCGTGAACTTCGCCGTGGCGCGTGTGGCTTACAAGTTCTAAGCCTCCTGCGTAACAGCCCGCTGATAGCGCGGCTGGCATCAGATGAAAAAGCCGGCGTAGCCGGCTTTTTTGTTGCCTGTGAGCGGCACTCCATCAGGCTGGTATGTAAGGCGACTGCCACGGGTTACCGATTGAATAGTTAGTTTTTGCCTGTGTATAAAAATAACTATCCTGAACCGGCCCGCGGGCGCTGTGCATAAGATGGGTCCTGCACTGACATGGAGGTCGATTTCGTCGCCATTCGGCTTCGTTCGGCTTCATTCGGGATAGCAATCTCTTGGCTCTTGTGGACAACAGCGATATCAACTGCGTCTGTCCCGCTTTGCCTGCTGTGCATAAGACTAAGAAAACAGGTAGCTGGGTGGCGATCTTGCCCAGTCTCTTGACGCGTTCAGACAGACTCGGACAGACAAGCAACAGGAGCAATGCAGGCGGGGAAGATGGGAGCTGCCGAAGTGAATCTGCTGATTGGGTTATTTCCACCGTACTAGAAAGCAGGCGCTCCAGGCGCGATAAAAACCGTCCGCCCAAAGCAAAAACCCTCGTCACTTACGTAACGAGGGTTCTTGGGAGTAACAAGCCTGACGATGACCTACTTTCACACTGGTTGCAGCACTATCATCGGCGCGAAGTCGTTTCACGGTCCTGTTCGGGATGGGAAGGGGTGGTACCAACTTGCTATAGTCATCAGGCATAACT
>JAFAMT010000045.1 GCA_019233085.1 Herbaspirillum sp. | reverse complement strand
GAGGTTCTTGTAGCTCTTCGTATCCTGGGCATTGACGAACAGGCCCTCGCCATAGGAATACACCGGATCGCTGAAGTCCACGATCTGGGCGCGCGCCTCGGTCTTCAACATGGCCGCGGCGATGATGTCGATCTTGTTGCCGGTCAGCGAGGGGATCAGCGCGGCAAAGGGCGTCTGCTGGATGTTGACCGAGAAGCCAGCCTTGCTGCCCACGGCCGTGACGGTATCGACCATCATGCCCTGCAGCTTGTTGGTCTTGATATCGAGGAAGGTGAAGGGCACGCCCGTGGAGGTGGCGCCCACGTTGTAGCTGGACTGGGCCATGGCGGGCGCAGCACCGAGAGTGGTGGCCAGTGCGGCCAGCGCAACGCTGCCCAGCAGATGTTTGAACAGGCAATGGAACGGCTTCATACGACTCCCCTTTGGCGCAAGATCGCGACCAGGCGCGATCAGGATGGACGGCTGGAAGTCCGCGCGACGGTGTAACAGAACCCTCGCCGGTGCGTGGACATGCATGGACATACGTGGACCTGCCTAAACCTACATGAACCGCTGCGGCCCCTGACGGACCCGCATGCTGCAACCCTGCAAGCGCCCTCGCATCGGACTGCCCGGTATGGCCTCGATGCATGGCGCGGATATCATGATGACGCGTTGGAATAAGTATATTTGGTTTATCCGTATCGTCAACAGATATTTATGTATCGATATTCGATATTTAAATAAGAGAATTGCCGTAGAATCAGGCATTCCTCCCATCCACTCTCCAGGAGCGCGCATGAACGAGCCCGACGAGACCGCCTCGGACCTGTTGTTCAACCAATCGCTGGAAAAGGGTCTGGCCGTGCTGCGCGCCTTCAACGCCCAGCGCCGCACCATGACGCTGGGCGACGTGGCCAGCGCCACCGGCATCACCAAGAGTTCGGCGCAACGCATGGTGCACACGCTGGAGATGCTGGGCTATGTCTGCAAGCATCCCAAGACGCGGCGCTACCAGCTCACGCCCAAGGTGATGGAAGTGGGCTACAACTACCTGGCTGCGGACATCCTGGTGGATGTGGCCAACCCATTCCTTGCCGAGCTGGCCAACCTCACTGGCGAGACGGTCAACCTGACCGAGCCCTATGACCGCGAGATGGTCTACGTGGCCCGCTTCGTGGCCAGCAAGTTCATCCCCATCCACATGCCCATCGGCAGCCGCATTCCCATGTATTGCACGGCCTCGGGCCGCGCCTACCTGAGTGCGCTGGAGCCGGCCGAGGCCCAGGCCATCCTGGAATCCAGCCAGCGCACGGTACATACCCCGCACACCCGCACCAACGTGGAAGACATCATGCAGGTGCTGGCCGCCAGCCGCGAGCGCGGCTTTGCCAGCAACCGGGAAGAGCTGTTCCTGGGCGACATGACCATCGCCTCGCCAGTCTTCAACAGCGAGCGTACGCCGGTGGCGTCGGTCCATGTGGTGGCGCCGACCAGCCGCTGGAGCGTGGAAGACGCCGAGAAGAAGCTGGGTCCGCTGGTGCTGGAATGCGCCCGTGCGATTTCCAATTCGGTGCGCACGCTGGTGTGAGCCTTGTGACACAATCGACACCATCAGCGATCACATCGACCACCTGCCCAACGGAGACCCCATGGCCCACGTCACCCTGCACAATGCCGCCGGCTACGCCCAGGACATCAAGGCGCGCAGCCATCAACTGAAGTCGGACGAGCCCGAGAGCAACGGCGGCCAGGATACCGGCCCCGCTCCCTATGAATTGCTGCTGGCCGCGCTGGCCTCCTGCACCTCGCTGACGCTGCGCATGTACGCCGACCGCAAGGGCTGGGACCTGGGCAGCATCGCCGTGGACGCCCACTTCGGCCGCGATGACAGCGGGCTGGAAACCATCACCCGCCAGATCAGCTTCGGCAATACCCTGAACGCCGAGCAACTGGCTCGCCTGGCCGAGATCTGCGAAAAGACCCCGGTCACCAAGACCATCCGCCAGGGCACGGCGATTCAGACATCGATCGCGTAACCGGCCGCGCGCCAGGCATCGATGCCGCCGGTCAGCGGGCGCACCTTCTTGTAGCCGCGCGCCATCAGCTGGCGCGCCACCATGGCCGCCGAGGCCTCGTTGGGACAAGCGCAATAGACCACCACCTCATCCTCGATGGGCCCATCGAAGACGAAGGTCTGGATCTCCTGGTTGGAGATCGCCACCGCCCCGGGAATACGGCCATCTTGCTGCGACAGCGGCGAGCGCACATCGATGATGGTGGGCGCATTGCCCTCTTCGAGCAGGGTATTCAATTCATCCACCGAGATGCGCGCCATCTCCAGCGACTTGCGGAAACGCCGGCGCTGCCACCACTTGTTGGCGATGAAGGCGGCCAGTGCCACGGCGATCATCATCATGCCGTAGTGCCCCAGTTGCGCCAGCACATTGAGCAGGTCATCCACGGCCGAGCTGAACAGCGAACCCAGGAAGATCCCCAGGCCCGCCCACAAGGCGCTGCCGGCCGCATCCCACAGCAGGAAGCTGGTGCGGCGCGTACCCATGGTGCCCGACAGCGCACTGGCGATGGAGGCAAAACCGGGAATGAACTTGGCCAGCAAGAGCGACCGTGCGCCCCAGCGCAGGTAGATCGATTCGGTCTGGCGCACGCAGGAGTCGGGCGAGAGCGAGATGCGGCACAGCCGCGACATGATCTGGCGCCCGTAGCGACGGCCCGCCAGGTACCACAGGTAATCGGCCACCAGCGCCGCGCACACCGCCAGCAACAGCAGCAGCGCCGGCGAATAGCGCCCGCCCTGCGCCAGCGCGCCGGTGATGATCAGGGTGGGATAGGCCGGCACCGGCGCGCCCAGTTGCTCCACCAGCACGTTGACGAAGACGATGAGCAAACCATATTGCTCGATCAGGTGATACAGGGTTTCCATGGCCAGGCCGCCTTGATGTCTTGCCGCAGGGAATGCGGCCTTTGCTCCGCCGTGGTGGCGGGTTGCAGGTTGACATTATAGGTTTGGCCGGGCCGGCGTGCTTGGACAAAAGCGGCGTCGCCGGGCAGGCGATAAAAAGCGCCCTGGGACCCGTCACAGCACGGGCCCGCAGGGCGCGAACGAGGAAGACCTCGGAGAAAATCGATCGGATCAGGCCGGCTGCTTGGCTACCTTGACCTCACCCGCGGCCGGGCCGCCGCCATCCTGCACGCTGGGCCGGGTGCGGGCCAGGAACACCAGCACCGCCGCCAGCAGGGACGCCGCCGACAAGGCATACAGGCCGCCCTGGATGGAACCGGTCTTCTGCTCCAGGTAGCCGAAGGTGGCCGGCGCGAAGAACCCGCCCAGGTTGCCCAGCGAATTGATCAGCGCCAGTACGGCTGCGGCAATGCGCGCATCGAGGTAGGCCTGCGGAATCGGCCAGAACAGCGAGGACGCCGCCTTGAAGCCGATACCGGCAAAGCACACCGCCACGAAGCCGATCACCGGCCCCGAGAAGGCCGACACCGCCATGCCGATGGCCGAGATCACCAGCGTGGTGGCGACCCAGAATTGCGGCCGCTTGAAGCGTGCCGCCAGCACGGCGAAGAAGTACATCGCGGCAATGGCGACGATCCACGGAATCGAGTTGAACAGCCCTACCTGGAAGTCATTGAAATGCCCCATCTTCTTGATGATGGTCGGCAGCCAGAAGGTGGCGCCATAGATGGTCAGCTGGATGGCGAAATAGATAAAGCAGAACAGCACGATCTGCGGATCACGCAACAGCGTCAGCGCCGACACATGCGCCGGACGGCTGGCCGCGCGCTGCTCCTGCTCGGCCGCGATCACGGTGGCCAGTGCCTCGCGTTGCTCCGGCGAGAGCCACTTGGCCTCACGCGGGCTGGAATCCAGCAGACGCCACACCACCACGCAGAAGAGCATCGAGGCCCCGCCTTCGATGAGAAACATCCACTGCCAGCCATGCAGGCCCGCGCCTTCGATGAGCAGCAAGGCCCCCGTCACCGGCCCGGACAGGATCGACGCAACGGCCGAACCCGACAGGAAGATCGCCATCGCCCGGCCGCGCTCGTGGTTGGGCAGCCATTGCGTGAAGTAATACACCACGCCCGGGAAGAAGCCGGCCTCGGTCACCCCCAGCAGGAAGCGCATGAAATAGAAGCTGGTCTCGTTGTGCACGAAAGCCATGCAGGCCGCCACCAGGCCCCAGGTGAACATGATGCGGGTCAGCCAGGCGCGCGCGCCGAAACGCTGAAGCAGCATGTTGGAAGGGACTTCGAAGATGGCATAGCCCACGAAGAACAGGCCCGCACCCAACCCGAAGGCCGCCGCGCCAATGCCCAGGTCGGTAGCCAAGTGGCTGCGCACGAAGCCGATGTTGACGCGGTCGATGTAGTTGATGATGAACATCGCCACGAACAGTGGCAGGATGCGCCACTTGATCTTGCTCACCGTCGAGGTCAGCAGCATGTCTGCCGTGGCAGATGCTTGGGAAGGATTCACGAGTTGTCTCCTCTTCAGGACTCGTACAACGGGTTGATGGAAAACCGTGCAATCGGAAAGGCCGGTAGACCGCGCTCTTTTTTTGAGCCGCAGATGACGCGATCTGCCGGCTCCTCTTCTGCCATACCTGCCACGCATTCCGTTCGGACTGAGTAGGCCCTTGGGCCGTATCGAAGGCGCAGCGGCGGCGCCATTACCCGGGACGAACGGAGGTCAACAGGTTTCAGTACGTTGCGCGCCCCTTAACGCACCAGGCAGGGCTTCTTGTTATCGAACTTCCAGCCGGGGATCAGATACTGCATGGCCACCGCATCGTCGCGCGCACCCAGGCCCATGTTGCGGTAGGTCTGGTGCGCCGCCTCGACCTGCGCCATGTCCAGCTCCACGCCCAGGCCCGGCTTGGCCGGCACCTTGACCTTGCCGCCCACGATCTGCAGCGGTTCACGGGTCAGGCGTTGGCCGTCCTGCCAGATCCAGTGGGTATCGATGGCGGTGATCTTGCCCGGCGCGGCAGCGGCCACGTGGGTGAACATCGCCAGCGAGATATCGAAGTGGTTGTTGGAGTGCGAGCCCCAGGTCAGGCCCCAGTCGTTGCACATCTGCGCCACCCGCACCGAACCCTGCATGGTCCAGAAGTGGGGATCGGCCAGCGGGATATCGACCGATTGCAGCGAGATCGCGTGGCCCATCTGGCGCCAGTCGGTGGCCACCATGTTGGTTGCGGTCTGCAGGCCGGTGGCGCGGCGGAACTCGGCCATCACCTCGCGGCCCGAATAACCGTCCTCGGCGCCGCAGGGGTCTTCGGCGTAGGCCAGCACGTCATGCTGGTCGCGGCACAGACGGATGGCATCCTTGAGCAGCCAGCCGCCGTTGGGGTCCAGCGTGATGCGCGCCTGCGGGAAGCGCTCGGCCAGCGCGGTGACGGCAGCGATTTCTTCCTCGCCGCGCATGACGCCGCCCTTGAGCTTGAAGTCATTGAAGCCGTAACGGGCATAGGCCGCCTCGGCCAGGCGCACCACCGCTTCCGGGGTCAGCGCCGCTTCGTGGCGCAGGCGCAGCCAGTCATCGCCCTGGTCCAGGGCCGACTGGTAAGGCAGGTCGGTCTTGTTGCGATCGCCCACGTAGAACAGGTAGCCCAGCATCTCCACCTCGTCGCGCTGCTGGCCCTCGCCCAGCAGGGCCGCCACCGGCACTTCCAGGAACTTGCCCAGCAAGTCCAGCAGCGCCGCTTCCAGCGCGGTGACGGCATGGATGGCGATGCGCAGGTCAAAGGTCTGCAGGCCGCGACCACCGACATCGCGATCGGCAAAGGCCGCGCGGGCCCGGTTCAGGATGCCCTGGTAGTTGCCGATGGACTGGCCTACCAGCAGGGAACGCGCATCTTCCAGCGTCTGGCGGATGCCCTCGCCACCCGGCACCTCACCCACGCCGGTGTTGCCGGCGCTGTCACTGATGATGACGATGTTGCGCGTGAAGTAGGGACCATGGGCACCCGACAGGTTCAGCAGCATGCTGTCATGCCCGGCCACCGGGATCACGCGCACGTCGGTGATACGGGGTGCGCCCTGGGCGAGGTTGGACGGGGATGCAACGGAGGATGCGGTGGCACTCATGGCTCTGCTCTCTTTCACGCCAGGGATGGCGGGTCTCGGGGTTATCGTGATGACTGGAAAGGCCACCATCGGCTGGAGTGGAAATTCTCCCTCCGCACAGCATGGTAGCGGTACCAAATTTCAATGAAAGGAATGGTAGCGGTACCAAATTTAGGTGTCAACCAGATTTTTAAGCTTGCATCAGCAGCAACAAAAGAACAAAAACGGATCAGGCGCTTTCGCGATGGATGATGGTGAAGCCCACATCGACGATACGCTCGGTCACCTCGATGCCGGCGGCACGGTCGATGATGAAGCGCGCCGCGCGCTGGCCAATGCCGGTGCCATCGATGCGCACGGTGGTCAGCTTGGGCTGCAGGTCGCGCGAGAATTCCAGGTCACCGAAGCCCACCACCGCCAGCTGCCCGGGAATGCTGATACCCCGGCTCTGTGCCTCGATCATCACCCCCAGCGCCAGCAGATCGGAGCTGCAGAAGATGGCATCGATATCGGGCTGGCGCTGCAGCAGGTCGGCCAGGCCATTGCGGCCCTGGCCCAACGTGGTCGGCGCCGCCACATGATGTATCGGGACCGGCGCGCTGCCGGCATGCATGCCCAGCGCCTGCGCCTCTTGCGCGAAGGCATTCATGCGGCGCTGGCTGCGCTCGTCGCGCCCGCCCACCACCGCCACCTGGCGCCGGCCGATACCATGCAGGTAGCGCGCCACCTCGCGCCCGATCTGCTCATGCGAAAACCCGACCAGCATGTCGATGGGCGTAGGCGTGAGATCCCAGGTCTCGACCACCGGGATGCCGCTGGCCAGCAGGCGCTTCCTGGCCTCGGCCGAACGCATGATGCCGGTCAGCACCACGCCATCGGGACGCCGGCCGATGATGGCTTCGAGCAACGCATCCTCACGCGAATTCTCATAGCCGGTCTGGCCCAGCATCACCTGGTAACCGGCCGCGGCCAGGGTCTCGGTGAGGGTATGGACGATTTCCTGGAACACCGGCCCGATCACGGTCGGCACCACCACCGCCACCAGCCGGCTCTTGTTGGAGGCCAGGCCACCGGCCAGGAGGTTGGGCACGTAGCCGGTCTTCTCCACCGCCTCGCGCACCTTCTGCAAGACCTTGGGCGAGACCGCCGAAGGCGTATTCAAGGCGCGCGACGCGGTGATCGGCGCCACACCGGCCAGTTGCGCCACATCCCGCAGGGTGATGCCACCGGCACTCTTGCGACTGCCGCGACGACGTGGTTCGGCAGCCTCCCCATCGCGCTCGCTACGCTGGGGATCGGGAAGGGAATCG
>JAFAMT010000313.1 GCA_019233085.1 Herbaspirillum sp. | reverse complement strand
ACTTGGCGATCTCGGTTCCCGCACGGTCGGAGACACGGTTGTCGATGCTCACCGGCGTGCCGGGCGGGGCACTCAAGGACGGGCCGGCCGGCGTGACCTGGTTGGCAGCGGCGGCAGCGCTGTCATAGGGCGTCTGGATGGCCAGCGCGAAATTGGGATCCGAGAGCAGGTTGCGCGCCGCTGCCGCGAAGGCTTCCACCGGGATCAGCGAGATCGGGCCATCCATGCTCTTGTCGCGAACCTTGGCCAAGCCCTCGGTGGTGGTCTTGAAGATCACCTTCTTCTGGTCCGGCGCAAAGACCTGCCACTCCAGCTTGACATAGGCATCCCCGCTCCATGAGGTATTGCCCTTGAGGCAGAGATTGGTCAGCACCTGCGAAATCACCACGCCGATCTGCAGGTTGGTATCGACCGGCTTGGGCGCCTCCTTGACGTTCTCGTCAGCCTTTTCCACGAACAGCGGCGTCGACTTGGGGACAGGGATCGGATAGCCGTACTTCTGCAATTCGCCACGGAAGCGCGCAAACATCACCTGGGTCGGCAGCAGCAGTTCTGCGGTCTTGGCATTCCACTGGATATCGCCCTTGCGCGAACAGAACAGGCCTGACTGCATCTCGCCGATGGGATTGTTGCCCGCCTCGAAATGGCGCTGCCATTTGGCCACGTAGGATGGCCGCCCCGCCGCTCCCGCCGGGAAGGCCAGCGCCTCCTTCTGCTCGACCTGAGGCAGCGTCGCTTCGTTGGCGTGGACCTGGACGGGCAAGACCATGGCCAACATCACGGGCAGGCAAGCCAGGGCAGGGTTGTGGAAGAGGGTTCTGACGCACGCCAGGAAGTGATATTTGTTGGATTTCTTCTTCATGTGCAAACGGATGGAAGGATGACAAACCCGGCGTGGCAAACCACCGCCACTGGCCGACTCGGAGGGTCCGCCCTGCTGCACGAACCGCGCCGCCTGCCCTTGCTGGGAGGCCGGCAGCGTGGATGCACCGGCCACCTGGCGAGGGTGGGAAATGATTCTCTCATGACTGCGCGGGAATTGGCGCGGCCAAGATGGCCGAGCGGCGATTTCTTTGCATGCGTGCGGCATCCTTGCGGTGGCATCCCTGATATTTGTCAGAGATCCGTCAGCTTTCTTGTGATCGCGGCCACAAGCGATTTGCGTATATGGATCGGCGGATTTCTTCGTTGCCAGCCCCCGGGGCGGGGCTTACCGTGACACACCCGTTTCCATCCTTCCGCTTCCGACGCCATGACCTCGACCCCGCTTGCCATCGTTGCTTCCCTCTCGCCCACCCCGGCCGATACCGGCAGCCGCCGCGCTGCTGCCGTTGCGCACTTCATCGCCAGCGCGCGCCAGCTGTTGCCCGATCCGGCCCATCCCACAAGCGCGCAATTGCAGGCGGTGGCGCGCCAGCTTGAAGTGCTGGCCCAACAGCGCGAACTGTTTCCCGAAAAGGATTTCGCCGTCGATGCCGACCATCCGGCCGTGGTCTATCGTCTCAGCGAACAGGCCGACGGCAGCTATGCTCTCTACCTGTCGGCCGGCCTGCCGGGCAAGGCGGTGCTGCCGCACGACCACACCACCTGGGCCATGATCAGCGGCGTGCAGGGGATAGAACGCAACATCTTCTATCGTCGCGACAAGACCAGCGATCCGGCGCGCGACACCTTGACGCCCGAGCGTACCGTCGATGTGGTGGCGGGCAACTCGGTGATCCTCGGTCCCGACGATGTGCACACCATCGAGCTGGTGGGCGAGCAGACCGGCTTGCATCTGCACTTCTATGGACGCGGGCTGGACCGCATGCCCGAGCGCGTGGTCTTCGAAACCCGCAACGGCGGCAGCTATCGCACCTTCAGCGCACCGGCCGGCATCCGCCATGCCCGTATCTCGGCCACCGAACTGAAGGCGGCACTGGCCGACGGCGACGAGATCGCCTTGCTCGATGTGCGCGACGGCGGTGTGTTTGCGCGCCGCCATATCCTCTTTGCCGCCTCGGCGCCGTTGTGGCGCCTGCCGCTGGAGATCGACCGCCTGGTGCCACGCCGCCAGACCCGCGTGGTCGTCACCGATGGCGATGAATCGGTGGCCCATGCCGCCGCCCACCAGCTGGTGCGCCTGGGCTGGACCAATGTCGCTGTCCTGGCCGGAGGCACTGAGGCCTGGGCCGCCGCCGGCCTGGAAATCTTCAGCGGCACCAATGTACCGAGCAAGGCCTTTGGCGAAGTCATCGAACACGAGAAGCACACGCCCTGGATCACCTCCGAGGAACTGGAACGTTCGGTCCAGGGCGGCGAGAACCTGGTGGTGGTCGACAGCCGAACACCCGAGGAATTCGCCGCCTTCAGCCTGCCGTTTGCCCATAGCGTACCGGGTGCCGAGCTGGTCTATCGCATCGGCGAGCTGGCCCCCGATCCCGAGACGCTGGTGGTGGTCAATTGCGCTGGCCGCACCCGCAGCATCGTCGGCGCCCAGACCCTGATCGATGCCGGCATTCCCAATCGCGTGGTCTCGCTGCGCAACGGCACCATGGACTGGTTGCTGACCGGGCGCGAACTGGCGCACGGCCGCCATACCCCGCTGCCCGAACCGTCTGCAGAGAACCTGGCCGCCGCACGCCAGCGCGCCACCGCCGTAGCCGAGCGTGCCGGCGTGCGTCGCATCGATGCCGCCACCCTGCAACGCTGGCAGGAGGATGCCGAGAAACGACAGGAACGCACCCTGTATCGCTTCGACGTGCGCACCCGCGAGGAATACGAAGCCGGCCATCTGGAAGGCTGGCGCTGGGCACCCGGTGGTCAGCTGGTGCAAGCTACCGACGAATATGCCGCCACGCGCGGTGCGCGCATCGTGCTGGCCGACTGGGATGGCGTGCGCGCCCTCACCACCGGCGCCTGGCTGGCGCAACTGGGCTGGGATGTTTCGGTCTACACCCCGCCTGCGCATGGTCCGCAGGCCAACCGCGTCACCGGTGCCGAACCGGTGCGCGTGCTGGCTCCCAATCCCCCCGCGCCGCAAGTCGCCGCCACGCAGGCGGCCAAGTGGGTCAGCGCAGGGCAAGCCGTGGTGATCGATATCGATAATCGTGCCTCCTTCGAAAAGGGCCACATCGCCGGCGCCTCCTTCGTGGCACCTGGCAGCCTGGTGCAATACATCGCAGCCTTGCCTGCCAGCCAGAAGGTATTGCTGGCCTCGGCCGATGGCGTGCTGGCGCATAGCGTCGCCTCGGGCCTGGATGCGGCACAGCGCAGCGGCCATGAGGTGGCATCGATACTGGGTGGCACCCAGGCATGGCGACGCGCCAGCCTGCCCATCGCCCAGGGCAGCGAGGGTGTGGTCACCGGCGAGGATGACCATAGCTACAGTCCCTACCTGTACCGCGACCTGGCTTTGCGCAATGCCGGCTTCGTCGAGTACCTGGAGTGGGAACTGGGACTGGTAGCGCAGCTGGAGCGTGAAGGTCATACCGGTATCGCGCTCATCGACTGAGGTACACGCCGGCCCTCGCACAGGACGCAGGGCCGGCGCCACAAACCGCATTAGCAAACGCAAAAAGCTTCGTTGCAGCGTTGCCGACAGCGGGCGCAAGATGGATGGCTCTTTTCACGGCCCTGTCCAGATGATATCCATGCGCCTCCCCTCGTTATCCCGTACCGCTCCCCTGTTGGCCCTCCTGCTCACCACCCTGGCCTGTCACGGTGTCCAGGCCGATACCACGCTCGACAAGATCAAGCAGCGCGGCAAGCTGTCGGTGGGCGTGGATGGTGTCAGCCCGCCCTTCGGTGTGATGGACCCGGCCACCGGCAAGACCGGCGGCTACCAGGCCGAGCTGGCCGGCGACCTGGCGCGCCGCCTGGGCGTGACGCTGGAAACCGTGCCCGTCACCGCCTCCACCCGCGTGCAGTTCCTGCAGACCGGCAAGGTCGACCTGCTGGTGGCCAACATCCAGTGGACCCGCGAACGCAATGACACCCTGGCCTTCGCCCCGACGCCCTACGACCTCATCGGCGGCGGCGCGCTGGTGGCCAAGTCCAGTGGCATCAAGCGCTGGGAAGACCTGCGCGGCAAGGTCGCCTGCGTCTCCCAGGGCAGCAACTACGCCAAGCCGCTGGCCGAGAGCTATGGCGCGGTGGTCAAGGGCTTGCGCGGCATCCCCGAATCGCTGCTGGCACTCAAGGGCGGCACCTGCGCCGCCTCGGTGCACGTCTACCCGGCGCTCTACAACACCCTGCACGGCGACGGCAGCGACCAGTGGAAGGACTTCACCCTGGGCACGCAGGACCAGTTGATCCCCTCCCCCACGGTGGTGTGGATGCGCAAGGGTGAAAGCGATACCCAGGCCTTCGTCGACCAGGCCATCCAGGATTGGCACCGTTCCGGCTTCCTGCTCAAGCAGGCGCGCAAGTGGGGCGTGCCCGACCAGTGGATCGCCAGCCGCCATGATCTCGCGCTAAAGGGCAAGTTCGACCGCGCACCGTTCGACTTCGATGTCTACAAGAGCGCCCAACAGGAGGCGGCCCCCAAGGTAGCCAAGCAATGAAATCAGGAAGAAGGACGCATGAGTACGCTGCTCGATGAACTGCGCGCCCTGCTCGGGGCCGCCCATGTACTCACCGGCGCGGATGCGGCCGGCTACCTGAGCGACCAGCATGGCCGCCTGCACGGGCAAGCCCTGGCCGTGGTGCGACCGGGCGACACCATTGAAGTGGCGCAGGTGGTTCGCCTGTGCCGGCTTCACCTGACGCCGATCGTGCCGCAAGGTGGCAATACCGGCCTGATGGGTGGCGCCACGCCTGACGGATCGGGGCGCGCCGTGGTGCTCTGGCTGGGGCGACTCAATCGCATACGCGCCATCGACGTGCACAACGACACCCTGACTGTGGAGGCCGGCGCGGTACTGGCCACGGTCCAGGAGGCCGCCCGCAATGCCGGACGCCTGTTCGCCCTGAGCCTGGGATCGCAGGGCAGCTGCACCATCGGCGGCAACCTCGCCACCAATGCCGGTGGCACGCAGGTGCTGCGCTATGGCAACGCGCGCGAACTGGTGCTGGGCCTGGAGGTGGTGACCGCCGAGGGAGACATCTGGGATGGCCTGCGCGGGCTGCGCAAGGACAATACCGGTTATTCCCTGCGTGATCTCTACGTCGGCAGCGAGGGAACACTGGGCATCATCACCGCCGCCACCCTCAAGTTGCATGCCCTGCCAGCGGCCCAGCAGACGGCTCTGGTGGCCTTTGCCGATATCGCCAGTGCGCTGGCCTTCCTCAATGCAGCGCGCGCGGGTTTCGGCGCCGGGCTGACCGCTTTCGAGCTGCTTTCGGCCCCCATTCTCGGACTGGTCGCGCAACATGTCCCGGAACAAAGCATTGCACTGCCGCTGACGCAGCCCTGGTATGCCCTGGTCGAACTCTCGGACAACCAGGACCAGGCCCATGCGCGCCATCTGTTCGAGTCGGTGCTGGCGCGCGCCCTGGAATCGGGCATCGTCAGCGACGCGGCCATTGCCGAGAGCGGACAGCAGCACCAGGCCTTGTGGCGACTGCGCGACGAGGCATTGGGTGTGGCGCAAAAGCGCGATGGCGGCAACATCAAGCATGATGTGTCGGTTCCCATCTCACGCATCCCCGAATTCCTGGCGCATACGGAGCAGGCGCTGCATGCCCGTTTCCCCGGTGTGCGGGTGCTGCCCTTCGGCCATCTGGGTGATGGCAATCTGCACTACAACGTCTCGCATGCGCTGCCCGGCCAAGCCGCCGACATCTTTGCGGTCGAAGAAGATATCCATGCCATCGTGCATGACAGCGTGCATGCCCACGGCGGCTCCATCAGCGCCGAACACGGCATCGGCCAGACCAAGCGCGACCTGCTGCCCCGCTACAAGAGCGAGGTCGAACTGGCCCTGATGCGGCGGCTCAAGGCCGCCTTCGATCCCCTGGGCCTGCTGAACCCGGCCAAGATACTTTCCCCCATTGAAAGGCCCCTCCCATGAGCAACGATACCCCTGCCTTCCCGCTGTCGCAGCGCGTGCGCCGCGTCAAGCTCTCGCCCAATGCCGCTGCGGCGGCACGTGCCGCCGCCCTGGTTGCGGAGGGACGCGACGTGATCTCGCTGACCACCGGCGAACCGGACTTCGACACCCCGGACTTCATCAAGCAGGCAGCCAACGCCGCCATGGCGCGCGGCGAGACCAAGTACACGCCCACGCCCGGCACACTGGCCCTGCGCCGCGCCATCGGCGCCAAGTACCAGCGTGAATATGCCCTGGACTATGGCGTGGCCGATATCCTGGTCAGCGCCGGTGGCAAGCAGGTGATCTACAGCGCCTTTGCCGCCACCCTGGATGCGGGCGACGAGGTCATCATCCCTACTCCCTACTGGCCATCCTTCCCGGATATGGTGCTGGTCAACGATGGCGTGCCGGTGTTCATCCCCTGCGGAATCGAGGACGGCTACAAGCTCAGCACCCAGGCGCTGGAAGCGGCCATCACCCCACGCACGCGCTGGCTGGTGCTCAATACGCCGGGCAACCCGTCCGGCGCCGTCTACGGGCGCGACGAACTGGCCGCGCTGGCCGAGGTGCTGCGTCGCCATCCGCAGGTACTGGTGTTGCTGGACGAACTGTACGAACACATCTGGTTCACGCCCGAGGCGCCGGCACACTGGTTGCATGTGGCGCCGGATCTGAAGGCGCGCACCCTGCTGGTAGGGGGCGCCTCGAAGACCTATGCGATGACCGGCTGGCGCATCGGCTGGGGCGCCGGCCCCACGGCGCTGATCCAGGCGATGGTGGTGATCCAGTCGCAAGTCTCGTCGGGGCCGAACGCCATCGCCCAGGCCGCCACGCTGGCCGCGCTGGAGTCAGCCGACCAGAGCTTCGCCGTCATCGCCCGCGAGGCCTATGCGCGCCGCGCCAGGCTGGTGGAAGACGCCATCGCCGGCATTCCCGGCCTGGCGCTGCGACGCATCGACGGTTCTTTCTTTGCCTTCGTACATTGTGGTGGCCTGATCGGCGAGGTACGCCCGGATGGCGCCGTGATCGCCACCGACAAGGACGCGGTGCAGTGGCTGCTGGAGTCCGAAGGACTGGCGGTGGTGGACGGTGCCGCGTTCGGCCTGTCGCCCTATCTGCGCCTGTCCACGGCGGCTGCCGACGAGGTCCTGCAGGATGCGGTGGGACGGCTGGCGCGTGCGGTTGCGGCCCTGCGCCAGCCCGAGAAAGTGGCCGCCTAGGTCATCACGCCGCCGAGGCCTGGGCGCTGCCCGGGTTGCCCTGATTGCCCTTGATGCGCAACACCAGCACCGCGCCCACCAGACAGGCCACGCCCATCATGATCGACGAAGCCGTGTAGTTGCCCAGGGTGGCACGCATATAGCCTGCCACCGTGGTGGCCGTGGCCGCGCCCAGCTGGTGGCCGGCGACGATCCAGCCGAACACCACGGGCGCCGCCAGGCGTCCGAAGACGTCGTTGGCCAGGCGCACGGTGGGCGGCACGGTGGCGATCCAGTCCAGGCCATAGAAGAGCGCGAAGAGCGTCAGGCCGTAATACTGCAAGCCAAAGGCATAGGGCAGGAAGATCAGCGCCAGGCCGCGCAGGCCGTAGTACCAGAACAGCAGCACGCGCGGGTTGTAGCGGTCCGACAGCCAGCCCGAGAGCGTCGTGCCGACCAGGTCCAGCATGCCCATGGCTGCC
>JAFAMT010000179.1 GCA_019233085.1 Herbaspirillum sp. | reverse complement strand
CCGGCAAACAGGTTCAGCACCAGGCCCACGGCGATGGGCACCACCACGATCTGCACGATGGACATGAGCATGGCATGCGCATCGAAGTGGATGGAGGCATCCACATACAGCTCGGTCAGCAGGGGTGTGGCAAACACCGACACCAGGGCCGACAGCGTGGAGATGGTGACCGACAGCGCGACGTCGCCGCGCGAGAGATAGATCATCACATTGGAGGCGGTACCGGAGGCGACGCTGCCCACCAGCACCATGCCGGCGGTCAGGTCGGGCGGCATGCGCAGCACCTTGGCGATGACCCAGGCGGCCAGCGGCATGACCAGGCAGTGCAGGATGATGCCGGCAGCCACCGGTGCGGGGCGCTTGATGATGCGCTTGAAGTCGTCGACCGTCAGGGTCACGCCCATGGTCAGCATGATCAGCGTCAACAGCTGGGTGATGTACTTGCCCAGGGGCGTGAAGGTCGGCGGGGAGAAGTAGGCGGCGGCGGAAAGCAGCAGCGCCCACACGGGAAACAGGCGGGTAATCGTGGCGAGCATGTCAGTGCGGATGAATGAGGGATACAGTCCTGGCAGCCGATGGCCAACAAGGCAAGCGGAGCAAGGCGGCGCGAATGTTTTAAATGGCTTGCGCGGATGACGCGAACGGGGAAGGAGAGATCATCGTGCCCGGGATCGGACGGCGGCCTCATCTCGACCAGGCGCCTGGTGGGCGCAGGGGCATGATTCTACCCGCGCGGGGCGTTTCCTGCCGGCGTCCCGGCGGATGGGAGCGGGCTCAGGCCGGTGCGTCGCACTTGAAACTCAACATCACCTTGGGCGGCATCACGCCGATGACGCCTTCGGAGCGTTCGCTGCCGATCACGCGCATGCGCCGTCCCTGCTGGCGGCACCAGTCATCGGCTTGCTGCATTGCCTGGATGGCCACACCATCGTTGCCGTGCCAGCGCGAACTGGCCACCAGCAGGTAAGTATCCTTGTCGATCTGCGTGACCGGCTGCGAGCTGGCGCAGGCGCACAGCAACAGGGTGATGGCCAGTACATGGACATGGCGCGTCTTCATCGGGGCTCCCGGCATCGTCTTCTGATGCTGCGATGGTAGCCAGCCATGGACATGGCGTCATGCATCCCTACAACTCTTTACACGCCACACGCCGCCCTCCAAAAGTGAGGGCGAAAAAAAACGCCGCTGGATCGCAGCGGCGTTTTTCGTAACAAACAATCAAGCGCAGAAGAAATCAGCGCGTGACCGGCTTGTAACGGATGCGCTTGGGCTTGGCGCCTTCTTCACCGAGACGCTTCTTCTTGTCGGCTTCGTATTCCTGGTAGTTGCCGTCGAAGAAGGTGACCTGCGAATCGCCCTCGAAGGCGATGATGTGGGTGGCGATACGGTCAAGGAACCAGCGATCGTGGGAGATCACCAGCACGGTGCCGGCGAATTCCAGCAGCGCATCTTCCAGGGCACGCAGGGTTTCCACGTCGAGGTCGTTGGAGGGTTCGTCCAGCAGCAGGACGTTGCCGCCCTGCAGCAGGGTCTTGGCCAGGTGCAGGCGACCGCGCTCGCCACCGGAGAGGTTACCGACGATCTTCTGCTGGTCACCACCCTTGAAGTTGAAGCGGCCCAGGTAGGCACGCGAAGGCATTTCGAAGCGGCCCACGGTGAGGATGTCGGCACCGCCGGAAACATCCTCGAAGACCGTTTTCTTGTTGCCCAGGTCTTCGCGCGACTGGTCCACCAGCGACACCTTGACGGTGGGGCCCAGCACCAGTTCGCCGCTGTCCGGGGTCTCGCGACCGGCCAGCATGCGGAACAGGGTCGACTTACCGGCGCCGTTGGGGCCGATGATACCGACGATGGCGCCGGCCGGGATCTTGAAGTTCAGGTTGTCGATCAGCAGGCGGTCGCCATAGCCCTTGCTGACGTTCTTGAATTCGATGACTTCATTGCCCAGGCGCTCGGCCACGGGAATGAAGATTTCCTGGGTCTCGTTGCGCTTCTGGTATTCGTATTCGGACAGTTCATTGAAGCGGGCCAGACGCGCCTTGCTCTTGGCCTGACGACCCTTGGGGTTTTGCCGTACCCATTCCAGTTCCTTGGCGATGGTCTTCTGGCGGGCCGATTCGCTGGCCTCTTCTTGCTTTAAGCGGGCTTCCTTCTGTTCCAGCCAGGAGCTGTAGTTGCCCTTCCAGGGGATGCCGTGGCCACGGTCCAGTTCCAGGATCCATTCGGCGGCGTTGTCGAGGAAGTAGCGATCGTGGGTGATGGCCACCACGGTGCCGGGGAAGCGTTGCAGGAACTGCTCCAGCCAGTCCACCGATTCGGCGTCCAGGTGGTTGGTGGGCTCGTCCAGCAGCAGCATGTCGGGCTTGGAGAGCAGCAGCTTGCACAGTGCCACGCGGCGCTTTTCACCACCGGAGAGCACGCCGATCCTGGCGTCCCAGGGTGGCAGGCGCAGGGCGTCGGCGGCCATCTCCAGCTGCTGGTTGAGGCTGTTGCCGTCAGCGGCGGCGAGGATGGCTTCCAGGCGCGCCTGCTCGGTGGCCAGGGCGTCGAAGTCGGCGTCTTCCTCGGCATAGGCGGCGTAGACGGCGTCCAGCTTGGCCTGGGCTTCGAAGACTTCGCCCAGGGCGCTTTCGACTTCCTGGCGCACG
>JAFAMT010000166.1 GCA_019233085.1 Herbaspirillum sp. | reverse complement strand
GGATCTCGCGGCGCATCTCCTGGCGCAACTGGGCGTCGAGGTTGGAGAGCGGCTCGTCCATCAGGCAGACCGGGGCATCGGCGATGATGGCGCGGCCCAGCGCCACGCGCTGCTGCTGGCCGCCGGAGAGCTGCGCCGGACGCCGCTCCAGCAGGTGCGAAAGACCCAGGATGTCGGCCACGCGCTTGAGCCGCGCCTCATAGCCCTGGCGCGGTTCCTTACGCACCCGCACGCCGAAGAGGATGTTGTCGCGCACGTTCAGGTGCGGGAACAGGGCATAGGACTGGAACACCATCGAGATCTTGCGCTGCGCCGGCGGCAGCTGCGTCACGTCCTGCCCATCGATATGGATGCGGCCGGCGCTGGGTTTGTCCAGTCCTGCGATCAGGCGCAGGGTGGTGGACTTGCCGCAGCCCGAGGGGCCCAGCAAGACGGTGAAGTCCCCCGATTTCACCTCGATATCGATGCCCTTGATGCCCTGGGCCTGAGCCTGGCCCCAGTGCTTGCATAGGCCTTGCAAGGAAATGGCTGCCATGACTGCGTTCCCCCGTGATGATGGTTCAGGACGTGGCCAGGCTGCTGCGGCGGATATGCTCCACCAGCAGGCGTGCGCTGGGTTCGTCGATGATCAGTTCGTTGATGAAGCCGCCGCGCAGTGCCGCCTTCAGGCCCGGCAGCTTGCCGGTGCCGGAGACCACGCAGATGGAATGCGGCGCGCGCTGGAAGCAGTCCAGGTCGGGGCCGCTGCTGCGCGCATTGAGGGCGACGTCGCGCCAGCTGCCATCCTCGCGAAAGAACACCGTGGCGATGTCGCCCACCAGGCCCTCCTCGCGCAGGATCTGGCGCTCCTGCTCGCCCAGGTAGCCGGCCGTATGGATGTAGCTGCCGGTGGCTTCGGCGCCGATGGAGAAGAGCAGGATGGAAGCCCGGTCCTGCAGGTCGCGGATGGCCTGGATGCTCTTCTCGCGCCACAGCGCGCTGCGGGTGTCGGCATAGTCGAAGAAGGCAGGCACCGGGAAGTGATGGGCCCGTGCGCCATAGTTCTGCGCCACCCGCGAGACGATGGATTCGCCGAAGGTATTGATGAAGCTGGCGCCGCTGCCGGAGCCATTCAACTGCACCACATCGACGTCATGCACATGGCGCGGCAGCAACTGGGCGGCGATCTCCGAGACGGTGGTGCCCCAGGCCAGGCCGATGACCGAGGACGGTATCACCAGCGCATTGACATAGGCGGCGGCATGGGCGGCCACGCGATGCAGGGTTTCCTTGTCGGTGGCGGCGGCGGCCACCGGTACCACCTGGATGGAGCGCAGCCGGTAGTGGGTGGCGATCAGGGTTTCCAGGCTGCCGGAGATTTCCTGCGGGTCGTGCACGCGGATCTCCACCAGGCCACGCTCCAGTGCATAGGACAGCAGGCGCGAGACGGTCGCACGCGAGGTGCCGATCTCGTCGGCGATGGCTGCTGTGGTCATGTTCTGGAAATAGTAGAGCCGTGCCACGCGCACGGCCATGTAGGCGGTTTCCTGCCTCTCCCCTTGGGCCATTTTCTTGTCCGGACGTCGAAACTGATGCTGATGCGAAATAGATGATGTAGCTGCACCAGTCCCTGCACCCTGAATCCCCCCTCGGGTGGCGGTGCACGGGCCGGCTGGCAACGTTTTCATGATGGTAACGATCCTTTGTTACACCTTGATGAACAGATGTTCTGGCTGCCCGGGCAGGCGCATGGGGGGCCGGGTGGGCGCGGGGCTTGCGTATAAGGACATACGAAAAGCTTCGTTGGCCGCGCAGGGTGGCGTCCCTACACTGGTTGGCCAGCATCCGTGAGCTGCGTTGCAATCCATCCATCAGATCAATACCAAAGGAGCCCCCATGACCCTTCGATCCCGCCTGTCCGCCTTGCTCGCGCTGACCACGTTTTGCCTGGCCGGCCTGGCCCACGGCGCCGACACCAAGACGCTCAAGGTGGGCGTGCGCGGTGGCACCGACGAACTGATCTGGCAGGTGGTGACCCAGGTGGCCAAGAAGAACGGCCTCAATGTCGAGGCCATCGTCATCTCCGGTGCGGCCAGCCCCAACGAGGCGCTCAACAACGGCGACCTGGATGCCAATTCCTTCCAGCACATCCCCTTCCTGCGTGACCAGATCAAGCAGCGCGGCTACAAGCTCAGTGCCGTGGGCGATACCTATATCTCGCCTATCGCCTTCTATTCGAAGAAATACAAGTCCCTCAAGGACCTGCCCGAGGGCGCCAAGGTGGCCATTCCCAATGACCCGAGCAACCAGACCCGCGCCCTGGTGATCCTGCGCGATGCAGGCCTGATCACCTTGCGCGAGGGCTTTGATCCCTACACCGGCACGGCCTCGCTGTCGGACATCACCAGCTACCGCAAGAAGATCAACCTGATCGAAAGCGCCTCGGTGGTGCTGGCGCGCTCGCTGGAGGACGTCGATGCGGCCGCCATCGTCAACACCTTCGCCTACCAGGCCGGCCTGATCGCCACGCGTGACGGCATCGCGGTCGAAAAGCGCGAGCACAACCCCTACGTGAACATCATCGTGGTGCGTGAGCAGGACAAGAACGCCCCGTGGGTCGCGCCGCTGGTGAAGGCTTACCAGTCCGAGGAAGTGCGCCAGTTCATCCAGAAGCAGTTCAACGGTTCGGTGGTACCGGTATTTTGAGCATTGCAGCCCTGATCCGCGGCGGTATCAGCCTGCCGGCCCGCCGCCGCAAGGCGTCGCCGCTGGCGCCGGCGCCAGCGGTCACCTCCACGCCGGACACCGTGACGGCACTGCGCCCGGGTGACACGCACATCACCCTGCGCGACGTGGCCAAGCACTATGCGGCGGCGACCGGCAACGTACAGGCCTTGAGCGGGATCGACTTCAGCGTGGCCCGTGGCGAGATCTTCGGCATCATCGGACGTAGCGGCGCCGGCAAGTCGACCTTGCTGCGCACCCTCAATGCGCTGGAGCAGGTTTCTTCCGGCCAGGTCCTGGTCAATGGCATCGATGTCGGTACCCTCGACGAAGCCGGGCTGGTGGCCTTGCGGCGGCGCATCGGCATGATCTTCCAGCACTTCAACCTGCTCTCGGCCAAGACCGTGCGCGAGAACATCAGCCTGCCGCTACGGGTGGCGGGCGTGCCGCCCGAGCGTATCCGCGCCCGGGTGGATGAATTGCTGGCGCTGGTAGGCCTCACCGACAAGGCCGACGTCTATCCGGCCAAGCTCTCCGGCGGGCAGAAGCAGCGTGTTGGCATCGCTCGCGCGCTGGTGCATGAGCCCGACATCCTGCTGTGTGACGAGGCCACCTCGGCACTCGACCCCGAGACCACCCAATCCATCCTGGCGCTATTGCGCCAGGTCAGCCAGGCCATGGGCCTGACGGTGGTATTGATCACCCATGACATGGCGGTGATCCGTGAAATCTGCGACCGCGTGCTGGTGCTGGACCAGGGCAGGGCGGTCGAGCTGGGCGAGGTGTGGCGGGTGTTCGGCCAGCCGCAGGCCGATGCCACGCGCGCATTGCTCAGCCCCTTGCTGCATGGGGTGCCCACCGACCTGGCGGCGCGCCTGGTGGATGATCTGCACGGCGGCGCTGGGCAGGCACTGGTGAGCCTGCATGTCGATGGGAGTGCGGCCGGCCAGGGATTGCCGTTACCGGTGCTCACGCAGCTGGGGCCCCAGGCGGTGCTGGTCCATGGCGGCCTGGATCGCATTCGCGGGCACTCGCAAGGGGAGCTGCTGTTCCTGTTGCCGGCGCAGGACCTGGCGCGTGTGCGCCAGGCTTTCGAGGACGGACAGCATGCCGTCCACATCAAGGTGATTGCCTATGTCCCTGCCTGAACTGGACAAGTACGTCCTGGCCTTTTTCCAGACCCTGTTGATGGTGGGCAGCTCGGCGGTGCTGGCCATCCTGCTGGGGCTGGCCCTGGCGGTAGTGTTGACGGTGACGGCGCGCCATCATCTCTATCCCCGGCCACGCCTGAATCGGGCCTTGTCGGTGACGGTCAACGTGTTCCGCGCGGTGCCTTTCATCATCATGCTGGTGGCCTTGCTGCCGGTGACACGCTGGCTGGTCGGCACCACGCTGGGGACCTGGGCGGCCGTGGTGCCGCTGACGGTGAACCTGCTGCCTTTCTATGCCCGCATCGCCCAGGTCTCGCTCAACGAGGTCGATGGCGGCCTGGTGGAAGCGGCGCGCGCCATGGGCTGCCGGCGCTGGCACATCGTGCGCCATGTGCTGCTGCCAGAGGCCCTGCCGGGCATCGTCGGCGGCATGACGGTGAGCGTCATCGCCATGATCAATGCCTCGGCCATGGCTGGGGCGGTGGGAGCCGGCGGCCTGGGTGACCTGGCCATCCGCTATGGTTATGAGCGCTACGAGACGCGGGTGATGTTCGAGGTCATCGTGATCCTCATTGCGCTGGTATCGGTGATCCAGTTCACCGGGGAGGCGATTGCGCGGCGGCTCGACCACCGGCGCTGAGCCCTGCCCGCATGGAGCAGACAAAAAAAATGCGACGCCATGGCGTCGCATTTTTATTTTGCCTGTCCTGCGCTCGGCTCAGTGGCGCATCATCCGACGCATCACGATGGGGGGCGCATCCAGCGGATTGGCCCGGGTGTACTCCAGTTCCGGCGCGATCTCGAAGCCGAAGGCGGCGTACAGGTCCACCAGCCTGGCCTGGTCATGGCGCACGGCCAGGCGCAGTTCGCGCACGTCGGCCGCTTGCGCCCGGTGGATCAGTGCTTCCATCAGGTGCTGCGACAGCCGCTCGCCCCGGAAGGCCGGGGCAATGCCCATGCGGCGGATTTCCCAGACATCGCTCTCGGTATCGAGCGGGATCCAGCGCACCGAACCGGCCGGCGTTTCACCGCGCAGCAGGATGAAGGCGCCACCCTGCTGCAGATCCTCGGCCACGTGATCGGCCGCCTCGCGGTGGCCGGACGAGTTCGCCGCCACCTTGTTGGCCCAGCTATGCCGGGTCAGCTCGGCGATGAGGGTGGTGTCCTCGGAGGTGGCTTCGCGGATGAGCAGGTCCATGCTGGAGACTCCCTTCAGGCCGGCTGCGCCTTAGCGCACCCGCATGCCCGGCTCGGCACCCGGCCACGGGTTGAGCACGTAGATGCCCGGATTGGCCTTCTCGTCCTTGGCCGA
>JAFAMT010000148.1 GCA_019233085.1 Herbaspirillum sp. | reverse complement strand
GGCGCAACTATAGCACTTGCGATCCGGGGGCTCAGTCCCTCCTCCATTGATCCCCCGTTTTTCCTTCCTAAGTCTCGGCTAAGTCTTGGCTAAGTCTGTTCCGCTAACCTCATCCAATAAGCAATAAAAAATTTCCATGGGGTAATGTTATTTGCCCCTTCCCGGATCACGGAGACAACATGCGCATACTCTTGGCTGAGGACCATCGGCCCCTGGCCGACTGGCTGGTGCTGACCTTCGAGCGCAGCAACTACTCGGTGGATTGCGTCTACGACGGCGGCCATGCCGATCACCTGCTGCTGACCCAGCACTACGACCTGGTGGTGCTCGATATCTCCTTGCCGGCCCTGAGCGGCAACGAGGTGGTCAGGCGCCTGCGGGCGCGCGACAGCAAGGTGCCGGTGCTGATGCTCACGGCCAACAATTCGGTCGATGGCAGGGTGGTCAGCCTGGACCTGGGGGCTGACGACTACCTGGGCAAGCCCTTTGCGGTCAAGGAGCTGGAGGCGCGCATGCGTGCCCTGGTGCGCCGTTCCGAACAGCATCCCAGTCCGCATTGGCAATGTGGCGCGCTCGCCTATGACAGCAATACGCGGGTTTTTTGCCTCGCCGGCGCGCCACTGTCGCTGCCGCCGCGCGAGCACGCCATCCTGGAGACGCTGCTGTTCAAGTCGGGCAAGACGGTGAGCAAGAAGATGATCGCCGATGCACTCTTTGCCATGAGCGAATCGGCCTCCTCGGATGCGATCGAGGTCTATGTCCATCGCCTGCGTCGCAAGCTGGAGGACAGCGGCGTGTCCATCGTGACCCTGCGCGGATTGGGCTACATCCTCAAGCACGACGATGCGCCTGACTAGCCTGCGCAGTCAGCTGCTGCTGTGGCTGCTGCTGCCGCTGGGCCTGTTCGTGGCAGTCAGTTCCTGGGTGACCTATCGCAATGCCGTCGAGATGGCCACCGACACCCACGACCGGCTGCTGCTGGGATCGGCACGCGTGATCGCCGAGCAGATCCGCTACGACGACGGCGTCTTCCAGGTGATCGTGCCGCCGGCCGCGCTGGAGCTGTTCGAGTCCGGCGCGCGTGACCGCGTGTTCTACCGGGTAAGTTCGTCCAGCGGCCAGCTGCTGGCCGGCTCGGCCGATCTTCCCTTGCCCGCCGAGATCCCCGGGATGGATGCGGTGCACTTCTTCAGCGCCAGCTTCCGCGGCGAGCCGGTGCGCATTTCTGCCCTCGGGAAGTCGGTCATCTCCGCCCCCGACGATGAGCTCGTCCTCGTCGAGGTGGCACAGACGCGGCGGGCACACAAGATCTTCTCGGACCGGATCTGGGAGCATGCCCTCCTGCAATACCTGCTGATCCTGGTGTTCGTGGCCATCTTGCTGTTGGTCGGGGTGCGTAGCGCGCTGTCTTCCACGGTGGCGTTGCGCGAGCGTATCCAGGATCGCCGTCCCGATTCACTGGAGCCGCTGGCCCGGGGCAATGTGCCCGATGAACTGGTGCCGATGGTCGATGCCATGAACCACTACGTGGCGCGGCTGGATGCCCAGGTCGCCGCGCATGACCGCTTCGTGGCCAATGCCTCGCACCAGTTGCGTACCCCGCTTACGGTGCTGACCACCCAGGTCGACTATGGCCTGCGCAGCGCGACCGTCAAGGACAAGGACGCCGCCCTGCATGCCATGGAAGCTTCCCTGCAGCATGGCATCCGCCTGGTCAACCAGCTGTTGCTGCTCTCCAGCGCCCAGGCCGGTATCGATGCCAGCACTGCCAGCCGTTCCGACGCGATCGACCTGCTTGTCGTGATCCAGCAGGTCTTCGAGGACTTTGCCGGCTTTGCCCAGGACAGGCAGATCGACCTGGGTTTCGAGTCCCGGCTCGATGCCGCGCCGGTGCGTAACGGCATGTTGCGCGACCTGGTTTCCAACCTGCTAGACAATGCGTTGCGCTATACGCCCGTGGGGGGCATCGTGACCGTATCGCTGGCGCGGCAGGGCGCGCAGCTGGTACTGGAGGTGGCCGACAATGGCCCGGGCATTCCCGAACAGGAAAGGGGGCGCGTCTTCGACCGTTTCTATCGGATCAGCTCCAGCCAGGCGGATGGGACCGGCCTGGGCCTGGCCATCGTGGCCGAGATCGTCGCCGCCATGGGGGCCAGGATCGCGCTGTCGGCGCCGCTGGAACATTCCGGCCTGGTGGTCAGGGTGGAGATGCCGGCGGCGGCCTGACGGGTGGTGGGCGGGTGTTGCTCAAACCGCACAGCCTCCCGGAAAAATGAAAGCCGGTCGTAAGATTCAAAATTCTATAGTGGCTCCGCTGGACTGCTGCAGGCGTCCAGACCACCTAATCAAATAACGGAGACCCTATGAAGAAGAGCATGGCCGCCATTGCGGCTCTCGGGGCACTCGGTGCATTGGGCGCAGGCGGCGCCTACGCCCAGTCCAACGTGATGATCTACGGCCTGATCGATGCCACGATCAGCACCACCAACAATGCCAACGCATCCGGTGCCCGCCTGACCGGCATTTCCACGGCCTGGTTCAGCGGCAACCGTCTGGGCTTCCGTGGCAAGGAGGAGCTGGGTGGCGGCCTGGACGCCATCTTCAAGCTGGAGGCCGAATACCTCGTGGCTACCGGCGCCATGGATACACCGGGCGTGCTGTTCAATCGCGATTCCTGGGTGGGTCTGCAGGATGCCCGCGGCTTCGGCCAGGTCACCGTTGGCCGGCAGAATACGCTGGCGCGCGACTTCGCCCAGGTCTACGGCGACGCCTACGGTTCCTCCGCGATCGGTTACGAGGAAGGCGGCTTTACCAACAACAACAACTTCAAGCAGATGATCTTCTACGCCGGCAGCGCAACCGGCACTCGCTATGACAACGGCGTGGTGTGGAAGAAGGTGTTCGACAACGGCCTGGTGGCCGGGGTGGGCTACCAGTTCGGCGAAGTCGCCGGTTCCTTCAACAGCGGCACCACCAAGTCGTTCGGCCTGGGTTACAACGCGCCCAGCTTCGTGCTGGCCAGCTTCTACAACGAAGCCGACGTCGGCAACAAGGCCGACGCTTCTACCGAGAAGCACAAGTCCTGGTCACTGGGTGGCAGCTATATGTTCGGCATCACCCGACTCAATGCCGGCTACTTCCACTACACCGCCGAGCAGGGCGCGCTGGGCAAGCGTACCGACAA
>JAFAMT010000460.1 GCA_019233085.1 Herbaspirillum sp. | reverse complement strand
GTCCATTTCTCCCAAGTACTTCTACGATCCCCTGGGCAGCAAGCTCTTCGAGGCCATCTGTGACCTGGAGGAATACTATCCGACCCGCACCGAGGCCTGTATCTTCGCCGCCTATCGCGATGAGATGGCGGCGGCAGTCGGAGCGGGCGCGGTGCTGATCGACCTGGGCGCGGGCAATTGCGCCAAGGCGGCGGGCCTGTTCGAGGTCTTGCAACCGCGGCAGTACGTGCCGGTGGATATCTCGGCCGAGTTCCTGCAGCGCTCGGTGCAGGACTTGCAGCGCCGTTTTCCGCACATCCCCATGCAGCCGCTAGCGATGGATTTTTCCACCACCCTGGATCTGCCCGCCAGCGTGCCGCAGCAGCACAGGTTGTTCTTCTATCCCGGTTCATCGCTGGGCAACTTCGACCGGCAACAGGCGCTGGCCTTCCTGCGTCGCCTGCGTGCAGCGCTGCCGCCGGCGGGCGAGGGGGGCGGCATCCTGCTGGGGCTGGACCTGGTCAAGCCCGAGAGCGTGCTGGAGGCCGCCTACGACGATGCACTTGGCGTTACCGCCGCCTTCAACCTGAACGTGCTCAACCACGTCAACCGCCTGCTGAAGGCTGACTTCAACGCACGCGACTGGCGTCATGTGGCCTTCTATGATGAGGTGCAACAGCGCGTCGAGATGCACCTGGAAGCCCGCCGCGACCTCATCGTGCGCTGGGCCGGCGGACGCCGTACCTTCCGCATGGGGGAGCGTATCCATACCGAGAACAGCCACAAGTTCAGCGAGCAGGACATTCTGAGCATGCTGCATGCGGCCGGCTTCGGCCAGTGCCGGATGTGGTTCGATGCCCGTCGCTGGTTCGCCGTGTGCCATGCACAGGCATGTTGATGCACCGGGTTTGTCCATGCGCAACATTTGATGCAGAGGAGGGAGCATGTCCCCGCTCGTCGCCGCAACACCGCAGGTCCAGCCTGACACACCTGACACACCTGATGCGCCAGACACCGACGCCGTCACCGCTGCCACCATCGATGCGGTCATCGACGCCGCTGTCCAGCAACTGAATCATCGCGGCCGGCAGAAGCTGGGCGACCGCTACCGGCGCCTGCGACGGCAGTCTCTGGTCATTGCCGAGCCTCTCTCGGCGGAGGACTGCTGCGTGCAGGCCATGCCCGATGCCAGTCCGGTGAAGTGGCACCTGGCGCATACCACCTGGTTCTTCGAGACCTTCGTGCTGGAGCGATTCCAGAGCGGCTTTGTGCCTTTCCATCCGCATTTCCGGGTGCTGTTCAATTCCTACTACGAGGGGGTGGGGGAGAAGTTCCCGCGTGCGCAGCGCGGCATGCTTACGCGCCCCTCGCTGGAGCAGGTGCTGGCCTATCGTGAGCATGTCGACGCCCGCATGCTGCTGCTCATCGACGCGCTCGATGCCGGCCAGCCCGGCAGCGGCCAGGGGCAGCTGGCTGATTTCCTGGCCCTGCTGGAGCTGGGCATGCAGCATGAACAGCAGCACCAGGAGCTCATGCTCACCGACATCAAGATCCTGCTCTCGCTCAACCCCTTGCAGCCGGCCTACCAGGGCCTGCCTGAGGGGATGGTGCTGGATGATCCGGCCGAACTGGCCTTGCAATGGCATCGCATCGACGCTGGCGTGGTGGAGATTGGCCATGCCGGTGGGGGCTTCTGCTTCGACAACGAGACGCCACGCCACCGGCAATTCGTGGAGGCGTATCAATGCGCCTCGCGCCTGGTCAATAACGCCGAGTACCAGGCCTTCATCGAGGCCGGGGGCTATGAGGATGCCTCCCTGTGGCTGGCCGAGGGCTGGGACTGGAAGAACCGCGAGGCGCTCTCGCATCCGCTGTACTGGCGCGCCGATGCGGCCGCAGGCTGGCACGAATACACCGAATACGGCCTGCAACCACTGCAGGCGCACCGCGCCGCCATCCACCTGTCGTACTACGAAGCCGATGCCTATGCCCGCTGGGCCGGTGCGCGGCTGTTGACCGAAGCAGAGTGGGAACACGCGGCCGCCCGCCTGCAGGGCAGTGGCCGCGAATTCTTCGGCGTGGCCTGGCAGTGGACCAGCAGCAGCTATGCGCCGTATCCCGGCTTTGTGGCTGCCTCAGGCGCGGTGGGCGAGTATAACGGCAAGTTCATGGTGAACCAGTACGTCTTGCGTGGCTCTTCTTCGGCTACGCCCCTGAACCATGCGCGGCTGACCTACCGTAATTTCTTCCCCGCCGAGGCACGCTGGCAGGTCAGCGGCATCCGCCTGGCGCGCCAGGCTTAGCCGCAGCGGGGCCAGCAGCCGGGTCAGAAGGTTTCCCAGTCTTCGGACCTGTCGCCATGAGACGCCGTGCTTTGGGACGGCAAGGCGCGTGGTGCTGCTGCCGGCTTGGGCAAGGCCCTGGCGGCCGGTGCCGACGTGGCTGTCCGCGCTGCCGCGCGCGGGATGGCCGGGGCCGCTCGCGTGGCACGCGGCGCCGAGCGCGGCGGGCTATCGTCCAGGCGGAACACATCGACCAGCTCCAGCAGGCGCTGCGCCTGGTCCTGCAGGGCCTGGGCCGCGGCGGCGGCTTCCTCCACCAGCGCTGCATTCTGCTGGGTGGTGTTGTCCATCTGCATGATGGCCTGGTTGACCTGCTCGATACCGTCGCTCTGTTCGCGCGTGGCGGCCGAGATCTCGCCGACGATATGGCTGACCTGGCCGATGCTGTCGACCACCTGGTCCATGGTCGTGCCGGCCTGCGCCACCAGTTCGGTACCGGAGCTGACCTGGCTGACGGAGTCATTGATGAGCGCCTTGATTTCCTTGGCGGCGGTCGCCGAGCGCTGCGCCAGGCCGCGCACTTCCGAGGCGACCACGGCAAAGCCGCGGCCCTGTTCGCCGGCGCGGGCCGCTTCCACGGCCGCGTTCAGGGCCAGGATGTTGGTCTGGAAGGCGATGCCGTCGATGACGGAGATGATGTCGACGATCTTGCGCGACGATTCGTTGATCGCGCTCATGGTCTGCACCACCTGCTTGACGGCTGCGCCACCCTGGTTGGCGATCTGGCTGGCGTTGCCGGCCAGATCGCTGGATTTGCGGGTGTGGTCGGCGTTCTGCTTGACGCTGGAGGTCAGCTGTTCCAGCGAGGAGGCGGTTTCCTCCAGGGCACTGGCCTGCTCCTCGGTACGCGATGACAGGTCCAGGTTGCCGGTGGCGATCTGGGTCGAGGCGGTGACCATGGAGTCGGTGCCACGTCGTACTTCCATGACGATGGCCTTGAGCTTCTGGTTCATGGCTGCCAGTGCCTGCAGCAGGCGGCCGGTCTCGTCGGTGGAGCTGGCGTTGATGACGGCCGTGAGGTCGCCGGCGGCGACCGTCTCGGCAACCTGCACGGCGCGGTTCAGCGGATGGGTGATGCTGCGCGAGATGGCCCAGGCGATGAAGGCGGCGAACAGGGCCGACGCCAGACCGGAAACCAGCATGATCAGCCGCGTGGTGTTGTAGGCGGCTTCGGCGTCGGTGACGGACTTGTCCATCATCTTTTGCTGGATCTCGGCCAGCTTGTCCAGTTCGCCGAAGTAGGCTTTCTGCAGGGGGCCGACCTTGGTGATGAGCAGTTCGACGGCGGCGTCGCGCTGGCCCTTGGCATTGAGCGCCTCGACTTCCCTGCGCTGGGCGGAATATACGTCACGCGCTTTCAGGACCTTGCCAAGTTGCTCGCGGGCAGCAGGATTGACCAGCATGCCGTCGAGCTCCTTAAGGTGCGCCGTGACCTGCAGCGAGAGATCTTGCGCCATGCTCTGTTCCCGCGCGGCCTGTTCGGGACTATTGGTCAGCAACTGGTTACGTACGGCGATGGCGACGTCGTCGATCTTGCCGGAGATGGTGGTGATGATGGAGATCTTCTTGTAGCGGTCGTTGACCACCATCTCCAGTGCCTTGTTGATGTCTGCCAGCCGTATCAGTCCCAGGGTGACGATGGCAGCGATTATCAGGATCAGGACCGAAAAGGCAAAGGCCAGGCGTGTGGCAATGCTGAGGTTGCTGAAGCGCATTATTTTTCCCCCGAAAAATTTGTATGCGAGTGAGTGCCGGTGCGGCGCACCACGAAAACAATAATAAGCGAGTTACATACTGTTAGTACCAGCAGGTTACGTAAAAAAACAGTAGTTGATGGCAAGACTGATATGGATCAGCCGTATCGATTTTCTGCCAGGAAAAAGCCGCGGATTCTTCGATACGATATGGTGCGGCGGTGCCGGTGGCCAGCGCGGTCAAGAGCCTGTACAGCAGCGCTAGAAAGCAACAACGCCGACCTGTAGGTCGGCGTTGCAGTCAGGGAAGGGCGCCGGGATCACCGGCGCATATCCGGTATCAGGCAGCCTTGGCCTGTGCGGAGCCGGCCTGGTTGGCGCTCTCGCTGATGGCGATCTGACGGTTCACGGCAGACAGCACGGCCTTGAAGGAGGCAGTGACGATGTTGGCGTCGATGCCCACGCCGAAGCCGGTCGGCGCTTCGTTCAGGCGCAGTTCGATGTAGCTGGCCGCCTTGGCGTCGGCACCAGCGCCGATGGCGTGTTCATGGAAGTCCATCAGCTTGATGTCCAGGCCCAGGGCATGCACGAAGGCATCGATGGGGCCGTTGCCGCTGCCGCGCACGGTGACCGGCTGGCCATTGCGCACGATGTCGACTTCGATGTTGATCGACTCGGCCTTGGCCGTGTCTTCGGACATGCGGTGGGCGCGGTAGACGTAGGGCTCGCTGCGCTCCAGGTATTCACGCTGGAAGATGGCGTGGATGTCGGAGGCAGCGATTTCCTTGCCGGTGGCATCGGCCTCGCGCTGGATGGCGCGCGAGAACTCGATCTGCAGGCGGCGCGGCAGGGCCAGGCCGTATTCCTGTTCCAGCAGGTAGGCCATGCCGCCCTTGCCGGACTGGCTGTTGACGCGGATCACCGCATCGTAACTGCGGCCCAGGTCGGCCGGGTCGATCGGCAGGTAGGGCACTTCCCAGATGGCGTCGGGCTGCTGCTTGGCGAAGCCCTTCTTGATCGCATCCTGGTGCGAGCCGGAGAAGGCGGTGAAGACCAGGTCGCCCACATACGGGTGACGCGGGTGCACCGGGATCTGGTTGCACTCTTCCACCACCTGGCGCACCACGTCGATGTCGGAGAAGTCCAGGCCCGGGTTCACGCCCTGGGTGTACAGGTTCAATGCCAGCGTGACCAGGTCGACGTTGCCGGTGCGCTCGCCGTTGCCGAACAGGCAGCCCTCGACGCGGTCGGCGCCGGCCATGACGGCCAGTTCGGCCGAGGCGATGGCGGTGCCGCGGTCATTGTGCGGGTGCACCGAGATGATGGCGCTGTCGCGGTGCTTCAGGTTGCGGCACATCCATTCGATCTGGTCGGCATAGACGTTGGGGGTGGCGCACTCGACGGTGGAGGGCAGGTTCAGGATGATCTTGCGGCTGGGCGTGGCGCCCCAGGTTTCACAGACGGCGTCGCAGATCTCCTTGGAGAAGTCCAGTTCGGTGGTGCTGAAGGATTCCGGCGAATACTCGAAGCGCCATTCGGTACCGGGACGCGCATCGGTCAGTTCCTTGACCAGCCTGGTGCCGGTGACGGCGATGTTCTTGATCTCGTCACGCGACATGTTGAAGACGATCTTGCGGAAGGCCGGTGCCACCGAGTTGTACAGGTGGACGATGGCCTTCTTGGCGCCTTCCAGGGATTCGACGGTGCGGCGGATCAGTTCTTCGCGCGACTGGGTCAGCACGATGATGGTGACGTCGTCGGGGATGCGGTTTTCCTCGATCAGCTTGCGTACGAAATCGAAATCGGTCTGCGAGGCCGAGGGGCAGCCGACTTCGATTTCCTTCAGGCCGGTTTTCAGCAGCAGTTCGAAGAAGCGCAGCTTGCGCTCGGCGTTCATCGGTTCGATCAGGGCCTGGTTGCCATCGCGCAGGTCGGTGCTCATCCAGATCGGCGGAGTGGTGATGACCTTGCTGGGCCAGGTGCGGTCGGGCAGGTCGATGGCGGGGAAGGCGCGATACTTGGTGGCGGGGTTGTTCAACATCATGATGGGCCTCTGGTCTTGTCTTGGTCTGCAAATTGGGGGGGGGATGCGTCAGATGTGGCGTATCGGGTTGCCTGGCTGCCACGAGCGCGTGGCCAGGCAACCCGTCATAGAGCCAGAGGCGGCGTCTCCCGCTGCGCGTGGCAGTTGTCCTGCGTGCAAGTTGTCATGGTCTTCGGATGCATGATCGCTTCGCCTGATCTGGCAGCAACGGCGACTCGTCGAGCGTCACTGCCTGGTTGTACTGCCGGTGTTGCTGGATTTGGTGGGGTTGCCGGTTCGCGGGAATTCAGCGGAAACGGCGGAAGTACGGATTTTAGCGCGAGGCTAGTAGTAGCGACACCGATAGCAACGCTAGCAGGGCGCTGGCGCTGTTGTGGCGTAGGAGGAATTTTGCTGCGGAGGTCATTGGAGCAATGTAGAAGATTGGCGACCGCCTTGTCAAGCGTAATCTTTTTTACACTGGTAAAACCACACAAGCTGCTTGCTTGCAAAGAGGGTGTTTATTGTTAGAATCCTGTTCTTGATAACCCGCGGGTCATTTATTTTTTGTTTCCTGGATGACCATATTTTGTGATCATTGAACGTCGTCCCTGCAAACTGCTCCAAGCCAGGCACCGCCAGGGCAGCCCGGCGGCCCGGCGACAGCCGCCGCGCACCTGACGGACCACACAACAACGGAACTCCCGCGCCAGCCACTATTTCATCCATGCACAAACGCCCGGATCTCATCGTCTGCGAACAATGCGACGCCGTCTACCAGCGGCCCCGCCTAGGGCCGCGCGAGGTCGCGCATTGCCTGCGCTGCGACGCCGAGCTCGACCGCGATACGGGCAAGCGGCTGGAACAGCTGCTGCCGCTGACCATCGCTGCGCTGATCCTGTTCGTGCTGGCCAATGCCTTTCCCATCGTGACCATCGAGCTGCAGGGCCTGTCGGCCGATACCACGCTCATCGGCGCGGTCATCGCCCTGACGCGGGACGGCATGTCCGAGGTGGCCCTGCTGGTAATGGCCACGACCCTGCTGTTCCCGCTTATCCAGCTGGCGGTGCTGTTCTACCTGCTGCTGCCGTCCTCGCGCCAGGCGCGCCCACCGGGCTTCGTGCTGCTGCTGCGCCTGATGCAGGCCGCCCGCCCCTGGGGCATGATCGAGGTGTTCATGCTGGGCATCCTGGTGGCCCTGATCAAGCTCTCCAACATGGCCGAAGTCATCCCCGGCCCGGCGCTGTGGTCCTTCGGCGGGCTGGCGGTGTTGCTCACGGTGGTGGTGTCCTTCAATCCGCGCTATATCTGGCATATCTGCGCGCAGCGCCCGGCCGACCCTGGGGAGACGGGGACATGACGCGCGCCTTCGGCCCCCCCGCCGTGCCGCCTGCGATCGACGACCCGCATGTCGAGGTGCAGGACGCCGCTGCCTTGGACCTGATCGGCTGCCATCACTGCGGCACTGTATGGGAAGGCGTGCAGCCGCATGAGCGCTGTGGCGTCTGTCACGCGCCGCTGCATGTGCGCAAGATTGACAGCCTCACCCGTACCTGGGCGCTGCTGATCGCCGCCTGCATCATGTATATCCCGGCCAACCTGATGCCGGTGATGATCACCCGCACGCTCTTCGACGAGCAGAGCGACACCATCCTCTCCGGCGTCATCTACTTCTGGACTTCCGGTGAATGGGGGCTGGCGCTGGTGGTGTTCATGGCCAGCTTCCTGGTGCCGCTGTTCAAGCTGGTGGCGCTGGGCATCCTGGTGTTCTCGGCGCGCCGCCGCAGCCGCTGGCAGCGCTTGCAGCGGGCCAAGCTGTTCCGCGTGATCGAGACCATCGGACGCTGGTCCATGCTGGATGTATTCGTGGTCTCGGTCCTCACCGGCCTGGTCAGGATCCATGACTTTGCCAATGTCCACGCCGGCATCGGCATTGCCGCCTTCGGCGCGGTGGTGGTGTTGACCATGCTGGCGTCGCTCTCCTTCGATCCACGCCTGATCTGGGACGACGTCGAGCATGTCGCCGACATCGCCGACCCACCGCAGCTCCAGGAAAAGCAGCAAAAACAGCAAAAACAGTAAAAACAGGAACCCGCATGACAGCACCTGATACTCCCGAGCAAGCGGCGACTCCGCCGCATCCCCGCCGCGTGCGCCAGCGCAACTGGCTGCCTTCGCTGGTCTGGCTCATTCCCATCATCGCCGCCGCCGTCGGCCTGACGCTGGTGGCCAAGATCCTCATTGACCGCGGGCCGATGGTCACCGTCAGCTTCCGCTCGGCCGAGGGGCTGGAGGCGGGCAAGACCAAGGTCAAGTACAAGGACGTCGATATCGGCCAGGTACAGACGCTCAAGCTGGCACCGGACCGTTCGCATGTACTGGTGGGCATCCAGCTCAACAAGGAAGCCACCGGCTTCGATACCGAAGACACGCGCTACTGGGTGGTGCGGCCACGCATCGCCGCCTCCGGCATCTCCGGCCTGGGGACGCTGCTCTCGGGCGCCTACATTGGCGCCGACGCCGGAGCCTCCAAGGAAACCCGCAAGAATTTCGTCGGCCTGGAGCAGCCGCCCATCGTCACGCGCGACGCCTCCGGGCGGCAGTTCGTGTTGCATACCGAGGACCTGGGGTCGCTCGATATCGGCTCGCCCATCTTCTATCGCCGCATCAAGGTCGGCCAGGTGATGGCCTATGACCTCGATGCCGATGGCCATGGCGTGACGCTGCGCGTCTTCATCAATTCGCCCTACGACAAGTTCGTCACGATGAGCTCGCGCTTCTGGCATGCCAGCGGCTTCGACATGGAACTCAATGCCAGCGGCTTCAAGCTGCATACGCAGGCGCTGTCCACGGTGGTCCTGGGGGGCATTGCCTTCCGCGACCGCGATGCCTTGGTCGACGGTGCGCCTGCCAAGGAGGGAGCGGAGTTCCAGCTGGTCGATGACGAGAGTACGGCCATGAAAGAGCCTGACGGCGCGCCGCAGACGGCCTTGCTCTACTTCGACCAATCCCTGCGCGGCCTGCAGCCCGGCGCCACCGTGGACTTCCGTGGCGTGGTGCTGGGCGAGGTCAAGAGCATCGGCGTCGAATACGACAATGCCCGCGGAGAGTTCCGCATGCCGGTGGTGGTGCAGATCTACCCGGATCGCCTGGGCCATCGTTTCCGCGACGAGACCGGCGAGCAGCGCCGCTCCAATGCGCACCTGCTGCGCACGCTGGTCAAGCGCGGCCTGCGTGCGCAATTGCGCAACGGCAACCTGCTGACCGGCCAGTTGTATGTGGCCATCGACTTCTTCCCCAAGGCCAAGCCGGCGCAGATCGATCCGGACAAGGTACCGCTGGAGTTGCCCACCATTCCGGGCAGCCTCGACGAGTTGCAGGAGCAGATCTCGGAGATTGCCGGCAAGCTCTCCAAGGTGCCCTTCGACGAGATCGGTCGCGACCTGCAGGGCAGCATCAAGACGCTCAACAAGACGCTGACCACGGCCGAGCAGACCGCTGCGCGCATCAACAACGATATCGCCCCGGAGATGACGGCGGCCATGAAGGATGCGCGCAAGACCCTCAATGCGGCCGAGCGCACGCTCTCGGACGACGCCCCGTTGCAGCAGGACATCCGCCAGACCATGCAGGAACTGTCCAGGGCAGCCGCGTCGATCCGCATCCTTACCGATTACCTGCAACAGCATCCGGAATCGCTGATCCGGGGCAAACAGGAGCCATGATGTCCAAGTACCAGCCATTGCCATTGAAGACCCTTGCCGCTGGCGCCCTGGCGGCGGCCCTGCTGAGCGCCTGCGGCAGTTCGCCGCCGACGCAGTTCTACACCCTGAGTGCCCCCCTGAAGGCCGGCACGCCGGCAGGCACGGCCAGCCAGGGGCCGCAGATCTATATCGAGATGATGCCGGTGGCGGTTCCCGACCGGCTGGCGCGACCGCAACTGGTGGTGCGCAGCGATGCCACGCGGGTGGAAGTGCTGGAGCAGGACCGCTGGTCCGCGCCCTTCAACAATGAATTGCGCGATGCGCTGGCCTCCGGCGTTACCAGCCAGCTGGGTGCCATCGACGTGTCGCGCACGGGGCGACCGGCCGACCAGGCTAGCTATCGCATCAACGTGGAATTGCGCACCTACGACGCCGCTCGTAGCGGCCAGGTGGAAGCAGCCTTTGCCTGGACGATCACGCGCTCGGACGATCGCCGCAGCGCCGCTTGTCGGCTGACCGTGGCGGAGCCGGTTGCCGGGGCGGCCAATGCCGATGTGGTCCTGGCCACGCAGAAGGTGGTGGCGCGGGTGGCGCAGGCGATTGCCAATTGCGTGCTCGCTTTGCAGACGGGGCAGGGTGGACCCTGTTCGAGTTAGCATAGTTGGCGATGGTCAGGATGGCGCATCCCACTGGAGTGCTTGTGTAAAATCAGGTTGGGAGGGAATTCATCAAGTCGGGACACACCGATTTTGCAGATGGTGATTCCATGCCGACGATCAGTACGTTTTATGGACTTGTGATTCAGATGTTTTACCGAGATCACTCGCCTCCGCATTTTCATGTGCGCTATGCCGAGTACAAGGCAGTGATCGACCTCAAAAAACTGTTGCTGCTTGAGGGGGAGCTACCCCGTAGAGCGTTGGAGCTTGTGCTGGACTGGGCGGAGTTGCATCAGGAAGAGTTGATGGAAGACTGGGTGCTTTGTCAGGATATGCAGGCGCCCAAGCCGATTGCGCCATTGGAGTGATGACATGGAATGGGACGTGGTTGAAGTGAGTATTTCTGGCGAATATGCTTTACAGGTTCGCTTCAGCGATGGAGTCGTAGGTGGGGTCAGGTTCCTGCCCAGTTTCTTCCGCGGCGTATTCGCGCCACTGCGGGATCAGGAACGGTTCCGGCAGGTCCATGTCGTCGATGGCGTCGTGACCTGGCCGGGTGATCTCGATCTGGCGCCGGATGCCATGCATGACGAGATCAAGCGTCATGGCCAGTGGTTGCTTGCATGAAGCGGTGACGATGTTGTCGCCCAAGAAAAAGCCGCTTCCAGGGAAGCGGCTTTTTTACATCTTGATGCCCGTCAGCGATCAGCGATCGCCGTAGGAGCGGCGCGGGCCGTCGGCGCGGAAACCACCGCCATTGCCCTTGTAGCCGCCGCCACCGCCGCCTTCGCGACGCGGGCCGTTGCCCGGCTTGTTGGCGCCGAAGCTGCGACCTTCGCGGTTGCCCGCGTAGCCGCCACCTTCACGGTTGCCACCGTAGCCGCCACCGCCTTCGCGATTGCCGCCGAAGCCGCCGCCGCCTTCACGGTTGCCACCGAAGCCACCGCCTTCACGGTTGCCAGCGCCGAAACGCGGGCCGCTGTTGCTGCGGCCATCGCCCGGACGCCAGCCACCCGGCTTGCGCGGGCTGCGCGGAGCAGCCGACTTCTTGGGCTCGAAACCTTCCACCACATCGACCGGAATGGTCTGCTTGGTGAAGCGCTCGATACGCTTGACCTGCATGCCTTCGGCATGATTGACCAGCGAGATCGCCACACCCTTGCGACCGGCACGGCCGGTACGGCCGATACGGTGCACGTAGTCTTCGGCGAACTTGGGCAGGTCGTAGTTGAAGACGTGGGTGATGGCCGGCACGTCGATGCCGCGGGCAGCCACGTCGGTGGCCACCAGCATGCGCACCTGACCACGGCGCAGGCTGTTGAGGGTGCGGTTGCGGGCGCCCTGGTGCATGTCGCCATGCAGTGCGGCAGCGGCGAAACCGGCGATGTTCAGGCGATCGGCGATGGTGTCGGCGTCACGCTTGGTGGCGGTGAAGATCACGGCCTGGTCGATGCTGGTGTCGCGCAGCAGGTGATCCAGCAGGCGGTTCTTGTGCGACAGGTCATCCACGAAGTGCACGCGCTGCATGATGTTTTCATGACGGGTCGACGAGCTGGCGATCTGGATGGTCAGCGGGTTGTTGGTGATGCGCTTGGCCATGTTGCCCACGACGCCGTCCAGCGTGGCCGAGAACAGCATGGTCTGGCGCGTGGCCGGGGTAGCGGCGACGATCTTCTCGATGTCATCGATGAAGCCCATGTCCAGCATGCGGTCGGCTTCGTCCAGCACCAGGATCTGCAGCTGCGAGAAATCGATCTTGCCGGATTCCATGTGGTCGATCAGGCGGCCCGGGGTTGCGACCAGGATTTCCGGGTTGCGCGACAGCAGTTGCATCTGCTTGGGGTAGGGCATGCCGCCCAGGATCGACACCACGCGCACACGGCGCATGTAGGAGCCGTACTTGTCGGTGGCGGTGGTCACTTGCAGGGCCAGTTCGCGGGTGGGGGTCAGCACCAGCATCTTCGGCTGGGCCGGCTGGAAACGCGGACGCTCGCCACGGGCACGGGTGGCCTGGCGTTCCTGGTTGGGCGTGCGGGCTGCTTGCGGCGCCTGCGGCAGGTCGGCCAGCTGGTGCAGCGAGGGCAGCATGAAGGCGGCGGTCTTGCCCGAGCCGGTCTGCGAGGACACCAGCAGATCCTGGCCGCTGATGGCGGCGGGGATGGCTTTTTCCTGGACCGGAGTGGGGACGGTATAGCCTGCCTCGGTCAGTGCTTTGATGATCGAAGGGTTCAGGCCAAGTGCTTCAAAAGTCATAATCTCTTTCGTGAATGTGAACGCCAGGCACGAGACGGGCGCACGCAAGCGCGCCGGACATCGAGTGCCTGAACGAAGAAAAGCAACGCCAACCAACGAAATGACTATGAAAAATACAAAGAAATTTCGGCACAAAAGCTTTGCGCCGGGACGGCATCATCAAGGGATGCCAGGGGCGGGGGGCTTTTACGGGGAACTTGTCGTAATGACAGGTAAGGCTTGCGAAGCTGCTTGGGCGAATGCGGCTGGAAAATCTGCAGGGCAGTTTTCACGCCCGATTCGCCTGTACATCGGTTATTGCGATGCACAAGGCGAATCATACAGTAAAACGTGGAAATTAGCACCAGCCGATTTCGACTGACTGTGGCTTATTTGCCGGTGGGGGCGAATTTACTCGGCGATGCCGCCGACAACCCGCGAGAAACCGCCATCCACATAGGTGATTTCACCGGTGATGCCCGAGGCCAGGTCGGAGAGCAGGAAGGCCGAGGCATTGCCGACATCTTCGATGGTCACGTTGCGGCGCAGCGGGGCAGTGGCGGCCACGGCGCCCAGGATCTTGCCGAAGCCCTTGATGCCGCTGGCGGCCAGGGTCTTGATGGGGCCGGCGGAGACGCCGTTGACGCGCACGCCCTTGGGGCCCAGGGCTTCGGCCAGGTAACGCACCGAGGCTTCCAGCGAGGCCTTGGCCAGGCCCATGGTGTTGTAGTTGGGCACCACGCGTTCCGAACCCAGGTAGGTCAGGGTCAGCAGGGCGGCGTTGGGCGAGAGCAGCGGCACGGCGGCCTTGGCCATGGCCGGGAAGCTGTAGGCGGAGATGTCATGGGCGATCTTGAAACCTTCGCGCGAGAAGCCTTCCAGGAAGTCGCCCGCAATGGCTTCTGCGGGAGCGAAGCCGATGGCGTGCACCAGGCCGTCGAGCTGGCTCCAGGACTTGCCCAGGTCGGCGAACAAGGCATTGATCTGCTCATCGCTGCCGACGTCGCAATCGAAGATCAGCTTGCTGTCGAACTCTTCGGCGAACTTGGTGATGCGGTCCTTGAAGCGCTCGCCCACGTAGGTGAAGGCCAGTTCGGCGCCTTCGCGCTTGCACGCCTGGGCGATGCCGTAGGCGATGGAACGGTTGGACAGCAAGCCGGTGATCAGAATTTTTTTGCCTTGCAGAAATGCCATGATGACTCCGTATGGTCCGCCGC
>JAFAMT010000439.1 GCA_019233085.1 Herbaspirillum sp. | reverse complement strand
TGCTCCTTGAAGGTATCGAAGAGCCGGTAGAACATCTGCTCCGTCTCCACGTATTCATGGAAACCCAGGCGGCGCGCCTTGCTGCCATCGCCGAACATGTCGTAATCCCAGGAGAACACGAAATCGGCAAATTCCCAGGCCGACAGTGAAGCATAGGGATGCGCCTCCAGTCCATGCGCGGTGACGATACGTTCCCACAAGGGCGCCTTGTCCGCCATCACCTCGGCCAGCTTCAGCGGCAGCGGCGGTCCCACTTCCATGCCGAAATACTGCGCGATCCTGGGCCACATCTCGCTCCAGCGGAACAGGTCGCCATTGCCGATGTTGAAGGCCTGGTTGGCCGCCGCCTCGTGGGTGGCCGCCCAGACCGTACCCTTGGCCAGCAGGCCGGCATCGGTCATCTCCAGCAGCTTGTCATAGGCTCCGGGCTTGCCGGGAAAGCGCAGCGGCAGCCCCATCGCCTTGGACATGCAGGCATACAGCGCAATGGCCAGTGCCAGGTTCATCGGATTGCCCAGCGCGGCACCGCCCACCACCGCTGGGCGCGGCGCCGACCAGGTCCAGCGGCGGCCGGAATCGATGCGCCGCTGTTCCAGCCAGCGCTGCTGGTCGAACATGAATTCGGGCGGCATGAACTGCGCATCGCTTTCACGCGCCGGTGTCTTGAAGGGGCCCAGATGGCCGCCGTACACCTTGTAGCCCTGCATCAGGCTCACGTGCTGCAGCCCTGGCGCGTGCTTCTCCATCGTCTCTACCGTGTGCTCCAGCATGGACAGGTTGGGTGCCACCAGCTCGGCCCAGCTGGGTCGATGCTGGTAGGCGGCGTAGAACACGTGACTGACCTGCTCCAGCGGTGCCAGGCGGCGCTCGGTATCCTTGGCGTCGAGCAGATCGACGGCGACGTGGCGCAGGCGATCCTGCTTGCGACTTTCGCCGCCACGACGCGACAGGCCGATCACCTCCCACTGGGGCAGGGACAGCAGGTGAGCGATCAACTGACTGCCGATTACGCCATGGGCGCCGACCACCAGGGCGGTCTTGGGCGCAGTTTCGTTGCGGGACATACGGGCCTCCGTCGGTTCAGCAGGTTTCGGTACGTGGGCTGGCCGGCACGCGCACCGGCTTGCCATCCATCTTCCAGCTCAGCAGGGCCACCACGATCCCGGCCAGCGGCAACAGGGCGGCCACATAGGGAACGGCGTGCAGGCCCGGACCATGGTCGATGGTCACACCACCCAGCCAGGCCCCGGCGGCATTGCCCAGGTTGAAGGCAGCGATGTTGGCCGAGGACGCCAGGTTGGGCGCGCCGGTGGCCTTTTCCAGCACCCGCATCTGCAGCGGCGGTACGGTAGCGAAGGCGGCCATGCCCGTCAGGCCTACACCGATGATCGAGGCGATCTTGTTTTCGTTGGTCAGGCCGAACAGCACCAGCACCACCGCCAGCAGCACCAGGCTGCCCAGCAGCGTGGCCATGAGCTTTTTGTCAGCCAGCTTGCCGCCGGCCAGGTTGCCGATCACCAGGCCCAGGCCGAACAGCAGCAGGATGGGCGACACCGCCGAGGCCGGGAAGCCGCTGATGTCGGTCAGGATAGGGGCGATATAGGTAAAGGCCGCAAACACGCCGCCAAAACCCAGCACCGTCATCAACAGGCCCAGCATCACCTGCGGGCGCATCAGCACGCGCACTTCCTTGCCGAAGTCGGCCTCTTCGCCGCCTTGCGAACGCGGCACCAGCACGGCGGTGGCAGCCAGGGCGATCACGCCGATCACGGTCACCGCCCAGAAGGTGGCGCGCCAGCCATAGTGCTGACCCAACCAGGTGCCGAAGGGCACGCCCAGCACATTGGCTACCGTCAGGCCGGTGAACATCAGGGCGATGGCGGAGGCCTGCTTTTCCTTGGGCACCAGGCTGGTGGCGACCACCGAGCCGACCCCGAAGAACGCGCCGTGGGCAAAGGAAGCCACCACCCGGCCCAGCATCAGCGTGGCGTAACCCGGCGCGATGGCACAGGCCAGGTTGCCGATCACGAACACCACCATCAGGGCGACCAGCAGCGTCTTGCGCGGCAGGCGGCCGGTGGTGGCGGTCACCAGCGGCGCGCCCACGAACACGCCCAGCGCATAGCCGGTCACCAGCAGACCGGCCGAGGACAGGCTCACGCCCAGGTTGGAGGCCACTTCCGGCAGCAGCCCCATGATGACGAACTCGGTGGTCCCGATGGCGAATGCGCTGATGGTCAGCGCCCAAAGTGCAATTGGCATGGCAATCCTCTTGTTGTGGTGTGGAGTGGGCTGGCGGCTCCAGGTGGATTGCCAGCGATGTGAAGGATTGTGCGCGCAGTCTTTGTTGAGAAAAATGCCGTTACAATCAAAGAATATTTGATCCGGAGTCAACAATGAATATCCAGTCCGAGGAATTGCGCACCTTCGTCGCCGTGGTCGAGGCTGGCACTCTGTCAGCGGCAGCCGAAGTGCTGGAACAGACCACCTCGGGTGTCAGCCGCGCGCTGTCGCGTCTGGAAGAAAAGCTGGGGGCCAGCCTGCTGACCCGCACCACCCGCCGCATGGAGTTGACCGAGGAGGGCGAAGCCTTCCTGGAACAGGCCCGGGCCATCCTCGCTGCCATGGAGCAGGCCGAGGAAACGGTGCGCATGCGCACCCGCAAACCGGTCGGCAAGCTGCGCGTGGACGCCGCCGTGCCCTTCATGCTGCACTGTATCGTGCCGCATGTCGGCGCGTTTCGCGAGGCCTATCCCGATATCGAACTGGAGCTCACCACCAATGACCGCTTCATCGACCTGGTAGAGCAGCGTGCCGACATCGCCATCCGCATCGGCGAACTGCAGGATTCGACCCTGCATGCCCGTCCCCTCAGCTCGGCCCGGCTCAACATCGTCGCCAGTCCTGCCTATCTGTCGCGGCACCCCGCGCCGGTGTCGGTGGAAGCGCTGGAGCGACACCAGCTGATCGGTTTTTCGCAGCCGGAAATCCTCAATCACTGGCCGCTGCGCCACAGCGCCGGGGACCGCTACCAGACCCGCCCGGCGCTGCGCGCCTCCAGCGGCGAGACCATCCGCCACCTGGCCCTGCAGGGGCAGGGCATCGCTTGCCTTTCCAGTTTCATGACTGACGACGATATCGCCGCTGGCCGCCTGGTGCGCCTGCTGGATCGGTACGATAGTGGTTTCCGCCAGAAGATTTCAGCGGTCTATTACCACAATACCCAGCTATCCCGCCGCATCAGCTGCTTCCTCGATTTTTTGCAATGCAAGCTGTAAGTGTGAAACGTTTTGCCGTAAACCAAGTCTGAGCGCGAACATCGCCGCAAGGGGGACGCGACCTGTGGCTGCCGTCACACAAGATTGATCCGGAGAGAACAAGATGAAGCACATGCCAATCGCCAGGGCGGCAGGTCGCCCATGGATGACCAACTTGCAGCGGGCGGCCCGTTGCCTGCTGCCGGCCGCGTTTACCCTCGGAGCCGCGCTGCTGCTGCCGGCGCCATCCGCCAGCGCCGCCACCGCCAGCGTGCAGACCTTCTCGCCGCAGGGCGAAGTCCAGCGCATCCGCCAGGTGCGGGTGCGGTTTTCCGAAGCGATGATCAAGTTCGGTGACCCCAAGGCCGCCTCGCCCTTCGATGCCGATTGCGCCGTGGCCGGCACCGCCCGCTGGGCCGATGAGAAGAACTGGGTCTACGACTTCGAGCGCGACCTGCCACCCGGCACGCGCTGCAGCTTCAACTTGCGGGCCGATACCCGGTCAGTGGCCGGCAATGCGGTTGCCGGCAAGACCCGCTTCCAGTTCAGCACCGGCGGCCCGGCCGTGCGACAGGTGCAACCCTACCAGGGCGCGCGCATCGCCGAGGACCAGGCCTTCATCCTGACGCAGAACGGTCCCGCCACCGCGGCGTCGGTGCGCGAGCACCTGTACTGCGAGGCCGAAGGCATCAACGAGCGCATTCCCACCAAGCCTGTCGGCGAGGCAGATCGCAAGGCCCTGCTGCAACAGTTCGCCAGCAGCGCCGACCCGGCAGCGGTGACCATCGTGCAGTGCCAGCAGCGCCTGCCCAACGACGCCCACGTCAGGCTGGTCTGGGATCGCGGCATCGCCGCCACCCAGGCGCCGGCCATCGTCACGACACAGCCGCAGGTCTTCGGTTTCCAGGTGCGCAGTGAATTCGCGGCCAGCCTCTCATGCCAGCGCGAGAACGCCAATGCCGCGTGTTCGCCCATCCTGCCGGTAAACCTGTCCTTCTCCTCCCCGGTGCCGCGCAAGCTGGCCGAGCAGGTGGTGATGAACACCACCACCGGCAAGATCAAGCCGACCCTCGATGGCGACAAGGACGAGGCCGTGCGCGAGCTGCGCTTCAAGCCGCCGTTCCCGGAGAAGTCCGAATTCACCATCACGCTGCCGTCCGGTTTCAAGGATGAGGACGGCCGCACGCTGGCCAATGCCGCTGCCTTCCCGCTGAAGTCGGCGCTGGCCGATTTCCCGCCGCTGGCGAAGTTCCCGGCGGCACCCTTTGGCATCATCGAACTCAACGCCGACCCGACGCTGCCGGTCACGTTGCGCCGCGTCGAGGCCGGGCTGCAGGTGCGCGGGGCCGATGGCCGGGCCTTGCCAGGCAAGGTGGCCGACCTCAAGGTTGATGGCGATCGTGGCGTGATCGCCTGGCTCACACGGCTCAACAAGTACCACGAGAAATGGGGAGACCCCAAGAAGGTCGATTCGCGCAGCGTCGGCCTGCTGGCCCAGGAGCCGGGCGTGAAGAAGCTGGAGCTGCCCGCCCTGAAGGAGGCCAAGGACGGGGACTGGCCCTTCGAGGTGATCGGCATCCCCCTGAAGGAACCGGGCTTCTATGTGGTCGAGCTGGAGTCGCAGAAGCTGGGCGCCTCGCTGCTTGGCAAGCCCCAACCCATGTATGTGCGCACCAGTGCGCTGGTGACCAACCTGGCGGTGCACGTCAAGCTGGGACGCGCCAATGGCGCGGTGTGGGTGACGCGTCTGGATGATGCCAGGCCGGTGGCCGATGCCGTGGTGCGTGTATCGAACTGCGAAGGCACGCAGCTCTGGCAGGGCAAGACCGACGCCAATGGCGTGGCGATGATGCCGGCGCTGGAAGACGCCTGCGCCCGTCGCCCCTACGACCCCGCCAATGCCGACAGCATCGGCGGCCTCTTCGTCAGCGCCCGCAAGACCGACGAGAAGGGCCGCCAGGACATGGCCTTTGCGCTCAGTTCGTGGAATGACGGCATCGAATCCTGGCGCTTCAACCTGCCCACCGACATGGACCGCGCCGCCACCACGCGCGCCACCACCATCTTCGACCGCACGCTGTTCCGCGCTGGTGAAACGGTGTCGATGAAGCATGTGATCCGCACCGAGACCCTGCAGGGCTTCGGCCTGGTGCGCAAGGAAGACCTGCCCACGCGCGTGCGCATCAGCCACCTGGGCAGCGGCCAGCAATACCAGTTCCCGCTGACCTGGCGCGGCAACCGCAGTGCCGAGACCAGTTTCACCTTACCTAAGCAAGCCAAGCTGGGCAGCTATCAGGTGGTGCTGGACCAGGGCAAGGTCGATGTCAAAGCCGATACCGGTGGCGATGGGCAGGCCGACGAGGCCGACGGGGAGGGCGGATATGGCCGTGGCACCTACGTCACCGGTACCTTCCGCGTCGAGGAATTCCGCCTGCCGCTGATGCAGGG
>JAFAMT010000265.1 GCA_019233085.1 Herbaspirillum sp. | reverse complement strand
ATCAGGAGTGGCCATCATAGGATCGCTTTTGTTTTTGAAAAACAGCATAATCCATCACAGTTTGTTTCTGAAAACGTTCAAATAGACAAGAGCGAGGCATACGGATGGACAGGCTCATGGCCATGCAGGTGTTCGTGAAGGTGGTGGATGGCGGCAGCCTGTCGGCGGCGGCCGAGCAGCTGGACCTGTCGCGGCCGGTGGTCTCGCGCTATGTGGCCGAGCTGGAAGACTGGGTCGGCGCGCGCCTGCTGCACCGGACCACGCGGCGCCTCTCGCTCACGCCGGCGGGTAACGAGATCCTGCCGCGTTGCCGTCAGATGCTGGAGTTTTCCGAGGACATGCGCCACGCGCTGGACGCCCCCGACGAAACCCCGCGCGGCCTCTTGCGCATCACCGCCAGCACCTCGTTTGCCCAGACGCAACTGATCCAGGCGGTGGTCGACTACGGTCGTCGCTATCCCGGGGTGGCGGTGGACCTGATGGCGCTGGACCGCACCGTGAACCTGGTGGAAGAGCGCATCGACCTGGCCATCCGCATGACCAACCGGCTCGACGGCAACCTGATTGCCCGCAAGCTGGGCGTGTGCCGCTCCATCATCTGCGCCTCGCCCGACTACCTGGCGCGCCACGGCACGCCCCGCAAGGTGGAGGAGCTGGCCCTGCACAACTGTCTGACCCACTCCTATGTGGGGCGCAGCCTGTGGCAGTTCGACGCCAGGAGAAAGGGCGGGCGCGGCCAGTCGGTGGCCGTGGGTGGCAGCATCAGCGCCAACGAGGTGACGGTGCTGCTGCAGGCGGTGCTGGCCGGGGTCGGCATCGGCCACATGCCGGCCTATACGGTGGCGCCGCTGGTGGCTACCGGCCAGCTGGTGCAATTGCTGCCCGAATACGAACCGCTGCAGCTGGGCATGTATGGCGTCTATGCCTCGCGCAAGCACATCCCGGCGACGCTGCGGACCATGCTGGACTTCCTGGCGCAGCGCTTCGCCGGCCAACCCTTCTGAGCGGCAGGATTCAGGGGGTGATGCTGAGCAGCTTGTGGACCAGCTCCGAGGAGGTGGCGGCGGCAAACTTGCGCATCAGGCGGGCGCGGTGCATTTCCACGGTGCGCGGGCTCAGCTCCACCTGGCGGGCGATGAGCTTGCTGGTCTTGCCTTCCACCAGCAGGGCGGCGATCTCGCGCTCGCGCGGGGTCAGGCCCGGGGCGATGGGGCGCTTGGCGCTGACATCCTCGAAGGTCCATATGCCGGCTGCATGCGGATCCCCCTGCACCAGCGCATGGCCGGTGACGTGGCACCAGAACATCTCGTCGCTGGAACGCTTCATGATGCGCTCGTCCGAGTAAAAGCCCTTTTCGTTGAGCAGCGGCACCAGCCGCAGGCCGGTGCGTTCGAACTCGTCGGCGGTGGGGTAGATTTCCTGGAAGGACAGCTGCCGCAGGTCTTGCACGTCGTAGCCGAACATGGCCGCCATGGCCAGGTTGCCTTGCTGGATGATGCGGTGGTGCGAGACGCACATGCCGATGGGCGCGTGCATGAAGACCTGTTCGAAATCGATGGGCAGTGGCTGGGTCATGGGTGTGCTGCAAAAAACGGCTGGTTCCCTCGAACCCGGCGCCCCATCCCGAAGGGCGGTGTTATGCTGTATTGCGCCAGGTATTTTTACCGTATTGTATGGCTTATTTCACCTGACCTATGATATTTGGCGCTGATTGGAGCCAGGCCGTCGCCCGAGTGCGGCGGTGAAGAGAAGCTCCGATGCCGATCCCGTTTTATGCTTGCCATCATGCTCGCAAGACAAGAGCCGAAAGGAGACTCGTGAACAAAGTGTACCCGGACGCGGCCACCGCGTTGAAAGACATCGTCAAGGACGGCCAGACCATTGCGGTCGGCGGCTTTGGCCTGTGTGGCATCCCCGAGGCGTTGATCGCCGCCCTGCGTGACTCGGGCGTGCAGAATCTGACCGCCATTTCCAACAACGCCGGCGTCGATGGTTTTGGCCTGGGCCAGTTGTTGTCCACCCGCCAGATCAAGAAGATGATCGCCTCCTACGTGGGCGAGAACAAGGAGTTCGAGCGCCAGTACCTGGCCGGTGAACTGGAACTGGAATTCACCCCGCAAGGCACGCTGGCCGAGAAGCTGCGCGCCGGTGGCGCCGGCATCCCGGCCTTCTTCACCAAGACCGGCGTGGGCACGCTGGTGGCCGAAGGCAAGGAAGTGCGCGAGTTCGACGGCCAGCGCTACGTCATGGAGCGTTCGCTGGTGGCCGACGTGTCGCTGGTGAAGGCACAGAAGGCCGACAAGGCCGGCAACCTGGTCTTCAACAAGACCGCGCGCAACTTCAACCCCAACGTGGCGATGGCCGGCAAGGTCACCGTGGTCGAGGTGGAAGAACTGGTGGAAGTGGGCCAGCTCGACCCTGACCAGGTCCACACCCCCGGCATCTTCGTGCATCGCATCGTGGTCAACGCCACGCCCGAGAAGCGCATCGAACAACGCACCGTGCGCGCATAAGAGGAGACACGACAATGGCATGGACCAGAGATGAAATGGCTGCCCGCGCAGCCAAGGAACTGCAGGACGGCTTCTACGTGAACCTGGGCATCGGCTTGCCCACGCTGGTGGCCAACCACGTCCCCAGCGATATCGAAGTGTGGTTGCAGTCGGAAAACGGCTTGCTGGGCATCGGCCCCTTCCCCACCGAGGACAAGGTCGATCCCGACCTGATCAACGCCGGCAAGCAGACCGTGACGACCATTCCCGGCTCGTCCTTCTTCAGCTCGGCCGATTCCTTCGGCATGATCCGCGGCGGCAAGATCAACCTGGCCATCCTGGGCGCCATGCAGGTGTCGGAAAAGGGCGATCTGGCCAACTGGATGATCCCCGGCAAGATGGTCAAGGGCATGGGCGGCGCCATGGACCTGGTGGCCGGCGTGAAGAAGGTGGTGGTGGTGATGGAGCACGTGGCCACCGCCAAGGACGGCAGCACCTCGCACAAGCTGCTGAAGAAATGCGACCTGCCGCTGACCGGGGTGGGCGTGGTGAACCTGGTCATCACCGACCTGTGCGTGATGGAGGTGACCGACAAGGGCCTGAAGGTGACCGAACTGGCGCCTGGCGTCAGCAAGGACCAGCTGATTGCCGCCACCGGCTGCGAACTGGACCTGGCGGCAGTGTAATCGAAAAAAAGCCCCGGGCATTGCTGCGCGGGGCTGGAAGGGGAAACTTTGCTTAGTGGGCGGGACGCTCGACCGGCAGCAGGTCGGGATCGGTCACGGTCGAGCCGGGATTGGCCAGCTCGCGCTTGAGCGTGTCGTGGTTCAGTTCCTTTTCCCAGTTCGACACCACCACCGAGGCCACGCCGTTGCCGATGAAGTTGGTGAGGGCGCGGCATTCGCTCATGAAGCGGTCGATGCCCAGGATCAGGGCCATGCCCGCGACCGGAATGGTCGGCACCACGGCCAGGGTCGCCGCCAGGGTGATGAAGCCGGCGCCGGTGATGCCGGACGCGCCCTTCGAGGTCAGCATGGCCACGCCGAGGATGGTCAGTTCCTGG